>DATBBS010000481.1:0-13177 GCA_036270895.1 Xanthobacteraceae bacterium | reverse complement strand
TTTTGCAGCTATTTCGCGTGGAAATCGATCACGCTGCTGCATGAGGCGATCGTCGACGACTACCACTCGAGCTCGACCTGGGCGCCGCCGCTCTGGATTCCCTATTCGCTGATGACCGCCGGCATGGTGCTGTTGAGCGTCCAGCTGCTGCTGCAGGTCATCGCCGGCCTACGCGGCGCGGATTCAACCGCATGACCACCCTGTCGATCGGCCTCCTCTACGGAGCCGCCACCCTGCTGGTGATGTTCGCCGGCATGCCGATCGCGTTCGCGCTCGGCGCGGTCGCCACCTTGTTCATGATCGCCTTCATGCCGCACGGCTCGGTCGATACCATCACCCAGAATGTCTACGAGGAGATGGCGTCGATCACGTTGCTGTCGATCCCGCTGTTCATCCTGAAGGGCTCGGCGATCGGCCGTTCGCGCGCGGGCCAGGACCTCTATGGCGCGCTGCATGCCTGGATGCACAAGATTCCCGGCGGCCTCGGCATCGCCAATGTGTTCGCCTGCGCCTTGTTCGCCGCCATGGCGGGCTCGTCGCCCGCGACCTGCTCGGCGATCGGCTCGGCCGGCATTCCGCAGATGCGCAAGCACGGCTATTCGGGCGGCTTCGCGGCCGGCATCATCGCGGCCGGCGGCACGCTCGGCATCCTGCTGCCGCCGTCGATCACCATGATCCTCTACGCGGTCGCGGCCGAGCAGTCGCTCGGCCGGCTGTTTCTGGCCGCCATCGGGCCGTCCCTGCTGCTGGTCACGCTCTTCGCCGGCTATGCGATGTGGAAATTCCGGCGCGAATTCCATGCCGCGAAACTGCAATACGAACGGAGCGGGAAAGAGTCCGAACTCTTGCGCGTCGACACCATGTCGACGCGCGACCGCTTCGCGCTGCTGCCGCGCGTGCTGCCTTTCGTGATCCTGTTGACCGGCGTGATGATCGCGCTTTACGGCGGCTTCGCCACGCCATCGGAAACCGCCGGGCTCGGCGCCGTGCTGGCGCTGATCCTGATCGCCGTCATCTACAGCGTCTGGCAGCCCGCCGACCTCGCGCCGATCCTGGTCTCGACGCTGAAGGAATCGACCATGCTGATGTTCATCATCGGCATGTCGCTGCTCTATTCCTACGTGATGAGCTATCTGCATATCAGCCAATCGACGGCGGAGTGGATCGTCTCGCTTCAGCTGTCGCGCTGGATCCTGCTCATCACCATCCTGCTCATGGTGGTGGTGCTCGGCTTCTTCCTGCCGCCGGTGTCGATCATCCTGATGACCGCGCCGATCATCCTGCCGCCGCTGCGCGTCGCGCAATTCGACCTGATCTGGTTCGGCGTCATCATGACGATCGTGATGGAGATGGGGCTGATCCATCCGCCGGTCGGACTCAATCTCTTCGTCATCAAGAATATCGCGCCCGACATTCCACTGCGCGACGTGATCTGGGGAGTCATGCCCTTTGTGGCCCTGATGATCTTCGCGGTCGTGATATTGTGCGTCTTTCCCGGAATCGCGACCTGGTTCCCGGACTTCGTCATGGGAAAGTGAGCGCCGTGGGCCTTTCCTGAATCCGTGGAGGACAGCCTCATGGGCCGCCATGCGCTACGCTCCACCGCCGCGGTTTTGACATCGGCAAGTTTCGGCAGGATCGGGATTCCGCCGATCGACAGGCTCCTGCGCGCCGTCGCGGTCGCGTCCGCGCTTCTGGGCGCCTGGGCGCCGCAAGCATTTTCCCAGGCCAAATATCCCAATCGTCCGATCCGATTGCTGGTTCCTTTTGCGCCGGGCGGCGGCGTTGACGTGGTGGCGCGCATCGTCGGGCAAAAGGTGAGCGAGAAGATTGGCCAGACCATCCTGGTGGAGTCGAAGCCGGGCGGCGGCGGCGCCACCGCGGTCACCGAGTTGATGCGCTCCGAGCCGGACGGCTACACCTTGCTGATGACGACGAGCGCGCACGCCACGCTACCAAAGGTCAACAGGCTGCCCTGGCATCCGAGCAACGACTTCGCGCCGATCGCCAGCATTTATTCGTACATGTTCGTGATCGCGACCAACGCCGCGAGCCGGCCGCGCTTCGCGACGTTCGGCGCCTTCCTGGATTACGTCCGCGCCAATCCGGGCCGGATCAACTGGGGGTCGTCGGGCATCGGCGGCCCGCAGCATCTCGGCGGTTCGCATTTCGTCAAGCTGGCCGGGATCGACATGGTTCACGTGCCCTACCGGGGCAACGGGCCGATGATCCAGGCCCTCTTGGCCGACGACGTGCAGATCGTGTTCGACACGCCGACGCTGGTGTTGCCGCAGATCCAGGATGGAAAGCTTGTCGCGCTGGCGGTGACCGGACAAAACCGGCTTGCGTCCCTTCCGGATGTTCCGACGGTGCGGGAAACCGGCTTGGTGGACTACGCGTACCAAGGCCAGATTTTCGTTCTCGGCCCCAAGGGAATGCCCCAATCGGTGCAAGCCCTCCTGAACGCGGAATTTGCGGCGGCGCTGGACCAAAAGGACGTGCGCGACCGGCTCATCGGGTTCGGGCTCGAGGTGCCGGACAGCCGACACAACGCCATCGCGGCGCTCAAACAGCACATCGACGATTTCCAGGCCACCTACGACAAACTGATCACCGAGCTCGGCATCAAGGCGGAGTGATATCTCCGTCTCGCGCAATCTTGCTTTGCTTTCCGCTTTGATTAAGTCGGGGATTCCGTCGTGCCCGGGCATGACGAAGTGGATGGTTCGACTTGACCGGAAAATGCTCTAGCTTGCGTCGCGCACGCCCAGGCGCACGAGCCGCGGCAGCACCTCGTCGCGAAAATACGGCAGCTCGTCGAGGTAATTGACGAAGGACAGCGCGATTCCACGCACCCCGCTGCGGCTGATCGCGGCGAGCTCCTCGGCGATCCGCTCCGGTGTGCCGACGAAGGGATAGCCGCCGATCGAGTGCGACGCGAAAAACTTCCGCTTGGCCCCATAGTCCTCCGCCGGGGTGTTTTGCGGCGTGATGCCGCGCAGCGCCAGCATGCGTTCGATCGCACCCCAGTCGGCATTCTCGACATTCGCGTAGTGGTGATAGTCCTCGGCCTCTTGCTGGCTTGGCCGGCAGATCACCTGCCCGATGGTGTAGACCTCGATATCCTTGCCGAATGACCGCGCCTCGGCCTTCACGTCCTGCACGCGCTTGGCGGCGCCGTCGAGCGAGGCGCGCGAGGCGCCGGTGGCGGTGAAGAAGGCGTCGCAGTTGCGCAGGGCGAAAGCCTGGCCCGCCTTCGACGACCCCGCATTCATGATCAGCGGCCGCGTGCCGCCGCAGGGTTTTGGCTTGGCGCGCACGCCGCGCAGGTCGAAGAACTGGCCCTTGAAATCGAACTGCTCTTCTTCGCCCCAGGCGCGCCTGACGACCTGCAGCCACTCTTCCGCGAATTCGTAGCGGTCGTCATGGGCGCGCTGGCTCACGCCGAACATCTCGAACTCGCCCTCGTTCCAGCCGGCGACGATGTTCAACCCGAAGCGCCCCGCGCCGATGTGATCGGCGGTGACGAATTCCTTGGCGGCGATCAGCGGATGGAACAGCGGCGCGTGCACCGTGCCGAAGACGGTGATCTGGCTGGTTGCAGCCAGGAGCCCGCAGGCCCAGGTCACGGTTTCGAGCGTGGTGCCGTGAAAGTCGGTGTCGCCGCCATAGCCTTTCCATCGGCCGATCGGCAGCATGAAGTCGATACCGGCCTCGTCCGCCATCTTGGCGAGCGCGAGGCAATCGGGCCAGCTCGCGGTCCAGCGTTCCGGCACCGTGGTGGCGGTGCGTGAGGACGAGCAGTTCGCGCCGAACACGCCGATCTTGAGCGTATTGGCATTATACATGGCGATGCGGTCGGGCAGCGCGCCGGGGGTGGTCGGCATCTGGGGTTCACTCGGCCGGTTCGAATTCGGTGCGGCTATTGCAGGCTCATCTGGCTCGCCTCGACGACCTTCCGCCATTTCGCCACCTCGGCGCGATAGAAGGCGTCGAATTGGTCGGGAGTCGCGGTCAGCGCCGAAAAACCCTGCTGGGCAAGCGCCTCCTTGACGTCGGGCGCGTTCAGCGCCTGCGCGGCGGCGCCGGCGAATTTGTCGATCACCGGTCGCGGAATCCCCGCCGGACCCGTGAAGCCCTGCCACAGGCGCACGTCGAAACCGGCGAGGCCCGCCTCCGACAAGGTCGGCAGCTCGGGCAGCGCGTCGTCGCGCTTGGGGCCGGTGGTTGCCAGTCCGGTGAGCTGTCCGTTGCGGATGAAGCTCAAGACCGGCGCGATGCTGGAGATCATGACCTTTACTTCGCCCGACAGCAGGTCCTTCAGCGCGTCGCCGCCGCCGCGGTAATGCACGGGCCCGAGCTTGGTCCCCGCCATCATGTTGAACAGCTCGCTCGCCAGATGCGTCGCGGAGCCCCGGCCCGCGGTGGCGTAGAGGA
Organism: Xanthobacteraceae bacterium; assembly: GCA_036270895.1. Classification (GTDB taxonomy): domain Bacteria; phylum Pseudomonadota; class Alphaproteobacteria; order Rhizobiales; family Xanthobacteraceae; genus JAVDCA01. The sequence goes on along the minus strand of DATBBS010000481.1, from coordinate 8,740 downwards.
TGGTGTCGGGCTTCGATTTGGCAAGCGCGATCAGCCCGGCGACGTTTTTCACGCCCAGGGAGGGATGCACCACCAGCACGTTGGCGGTCTCCGCGAGTGGCGCGACCGCGACCAGCCCGTCGCCGACCCTGAATTTCAGGTTGGGGTAGAGGGTCTCGTTGACCGCGTTGGCGAGCGGCGCATTGAGGATGGTGTAGCCGTCGGGATCGGTGCGGCCCACCGCTTCGGTCGCGATCGTCCCGCCGGCGCCTGTTTTGTTCTCGATCACGAGCTGCTGGCCGAGGATCTCGCCCATCTTGGTGCCGACCAGCCGCGATATGATGTCGGAAGGGCCGCCGGGCGCGAAACCGACGACGATCCGTATCGGCTTGGTGGGATAGCTCTGCGCCTGCGCGGCGGCGCCCCATCCGGCCGCCGTTGCGGCCATGACGACGGCCGCCAAGGGCACGGCCACGGCCCTGCGAAAAATCCCGGTTGCGTTGCGCATCGTGGTCTTTCCCCGCATGGCCCTGGACGATTTCGGCAAGTCTGCGGTGCCGCAAGTCCGTGCGCAAGCGCCGATCGCGCCGTCATGCCGCCTTGCGCGGCGCGCATGCGCCATGACCCGCCTTGGCGCTTGCCTTGATGCGACGCGCCCCTAACATGCCCGTCCCCACCAGCAAGGAACGCACACGATGGCGAACGACTTGGGCGAGCTGATCGGGATTGTCGGCGTCGGGCGCATGGGGTTGGCCATCGCCAAGCATCTCATGAAACATGGCTACCGCGTGATCGCCCAGGATATCGACGCCACCGCGATGGAAGCCGCGCGCGCCGCCGGCGCCAGGACGGTCGCGACGCCCGCCGGGGTCGGCCAGGAGGCGGCTTTCGTGATCATCGCGGTGGGCTATGACGACGAGGCGGCGGCCGTCATGCTCGACAAGGACGGCCTTCTGGAAAGCATGACGCCCGGCGGCGTGATTTCGGTGTCGTCGACCTGCACGCCCGACCACGTCAAGATGCTGGCTGCCCGGGCGGCGGCGACATACATCGAACTCCTGGATGCACCGATCTGCCGTGGGCAGCGCGCGGCCGACGCGGGAACGATGCTGTCGCTCTGCGGTGGCAAGCCTGCGATTTTCGAGCGCGCCTTGCCGATCCTCAAGACCTACTCGGCCGACGTCGTCCACCTGGGGGACGTGGGCGCCGGGCAGTTCGGCAAGGCGTTGAACAATTTTTTGCTCTGGGTGAACGGCATCGCCTTGATCGAGGCCGGGCGGCTGAGCGAGGCCAACGGCATGGACCTGGTCAAGCTGCGCGACACGCTGCTGATCTCATCGGGCGCCTCCGACGCGTTGAAGAACTGGGACAACGTGTCCTTCACCTGGGCGCTGAAGGACATGCAGATCGTCAGCAAGATGGCCGACAAGGCCGGCTTGGCGCTGCCGATCGCCGGCGCCGTCAAGGAGCTCGTGAAAGACGGCCTGCGCATCAAGCGCACCAATCCGCCGGATTGGACCGGGCGAAATAAGCGGTGACCCGTGCGATTGCGTAAGGCGACGCTGCCGCTGCTTGACCCTCCCAACACCCGGTTATAGCGTTCCTTTCCACAAATAACGCAGGGGGGATCAGTCCATGGCGTCCTTCACCATCACGCCCCTGACCGATCACACCGCCGCCGAAGTCGTTGGCCTCGACTTCGCCGAGCCGGTCGATGCGAACACCCGCTCCACGCTGAGCCGCGCCTTCGCCGACCACCACGTGCTGGTGATGCGCGACCAGCACTTCACACCGGAGCAGTTCGTTGCGGCTGCGAAAATATTCGGCGAGCTTCTCCCGCACGACAAGAAGGAACGCCACGTCCCGGGCCATCCCGAGGTGGAATACATCTCCAACGAAGAGGTCGCGGACGGCAAGCGCATCATTCCGGGTGAGACATTCCACACCGACCACTCCAACCATCCGCGGCCGCCCAAGGCCACGACGCTGTTCGCGGTCGAGCTGCCCTCCAGCGGCGGCGACACGCAATACTGCAACATGCATGACGCTTATGACGACCTGCCCGAGGATACCAAGCGACGAATTGACGGGCTGAAGGCGGTCCATGTCTATGTCAGCAAATACAGCCCGCGCCCGCTCGGCAAGATCACCGAGGAAAGCCGGCGCAACTTGCCGCCGCCCGGAATCCATCCGCTGGTGCGCACGCATCCCGAGAATGGCCGCAAGGCGCTTTACCTCAACCCCGTGCGTATCGAATCCATCATCGGCATGGAGGACAAGGATGCGCTGGCGCTGGTCGACGAGCTGATGCGCCACGCCACCCAGAAGAAATACGAATATCGACACAAGTGGCGCCATGGCGACTGGGTGCTCTGGGACAACCGCAGCCTCTTGCACCAGGCGAACCCCGACTACGACATGAACGAGCGGCGCTACCTGTACCGGCTCATGCTGCAGGGCGAAGCGCCGGTCTGACGGTGCGAGACGATTGCAATATCGGCGCGGCGGAGAGCCGCTTCACTGCGGCTTGATGTTGCCGGTCCGGATCACCTTGGCCCATTTATCGGTTTCCACGGCGATCAGCTTTCCGAAGTCGGCGGGCGAGCCGGGAAGCACGATGCCACCAAGATCGGCAAGTCGTGTCTTCATCGCGAGATCGGCGAGCGCGGCGTTGATCTCCCGGTTGAGCTTGTCGACGATGTCGGCTGGCGTGTTGCCCGGCGCAGCCACGCCATACAAGCTGCTCGCCTCGTAGCCCGGCACGTATTCGCCGACCGTCGGGACGTCCGGCAACGCCTCCGATCGCATGGCGGTGGTCACCGCCAGCGCCCGCAGCTGGCCGGCTCTGACATATCCGATCGCCGCCGGCATCGTGTCGAACATGATCTGGACCTGGCCGCCGAGCAGGTCGGTCAGCGCGGGCCCGTTCCCGCGATACGGTACGTGCTGCATATCGATCCCGGTCATCATCTTGAACAGTTCGCCGGACAGATGAATCGAGGTGCCGATGCCGCCCGACGCGAAATTGATCTTGCCTGGATTGGCTTTCGCATAGGCGATGAACTCGGGAACGGTTTTTGCCGGAATTGATGGATTGACTTCCATCACCAGCGGCACGCGCATGACGCCGGCGACCGGCGCGATATCGCGGATGATATTGTAGTTGAGCCTGTCGTAGAGCGCCGCGTTGCTCATGTTCGCCGCACTGACCATGAGGAGCGTATAGCCGTCCGGATCCGCCCGCACGACCGCCTCGGTGGCGATATTGCTGCCGGCGCCCGGCCGGTTCTCGATGACGAATTGCTGGCCCATCCGTTCGGACAGCCATTGGGCGATCAAACGGGCAAGGATGTCGTTCGACCCCCCGGAGGGATAACCGACGATGATGCGCACCGGGCGCGCAGGATAGGCCTGCGCCCATGCGATCCGCGAAATGGCTGATCCAGCGCCAGCGCCCGCCGCCAGAAGCAGAAATTGACGACGGGTCGGTTTCATGGATTTCCCACATCCCGCAGGCAGTTCCAGGAAAAAGCTACACCACTTGCTCACATGCGCGGAAGGCAGGGCGCCATGCCACGATCGTCCGGAATTACCCCGGAGTCTCACCGGCGCCCGCCGTCGAGGGATCGGAGATGGCGAAGCTCAGCGATCAAGCGCCACACCGGCCGCCGTCGATTGTTCTTGAGCGTTGTAGTTTCGCCACAGCCTGTGACGGCGCCCCATGATAACTTCGCCTGCCTGTGGGCAATCGTGACTTTTCATCTTGGGGAAGGATGGGGCCATGAGGGCATTGCTGCGTGGCAGCGTCGTGATCGCTGCGATGGCCGGGGGGACCGCCCTGGCGGCGGATCTGCCGGTCTACAAAGCGCCGGTTGCGGCTCCTGCGCCGGTGTTCACCTGGACGGGATTGTATGTCGGGGCGAACGGCGGCTACGGCTGGGGCCACGCCTCGACCGACATCACCGAAACTCAGGTCACGACCGCAACGGTCGGAGCCGCGTCGGCGACGGTGACCACGACAAGCGTCGGACACGGCGATCCCAAGCTCAATGGCGGGTTCGGCGGTGTCCAGGCGGGCTACAACTGGCAGACCAATCGTTTCGTGTGGGGTCTCGAAGGCGACATCCAGGGCACCGGGCAGCGCGGCGGCGCCACATTCTGTCCCGCCGCGACCGGGGCGACAGCATGCACGGGAGCCGTCGGAACGACGATGGGCACCGTGAATTACAGCCTGCAGTGGTTCAGCACCGTGCGGGGCCGCGTCGGCGTGACTTTCGACCGCGTGCTGCTTTATGGCACCGGCGGTCTGGCGGTTGCCGGGATCAAGACCGATATCACCGATGGTTTCGTCGGCCTCCTGCCGCCGGCCTTCCCGGTTGCGGCCGGAAGCTCGACCGCCGTGCGCGCCGGGTGGGCGGCGGGCGCCGGCGTCGAAGGTGCGATCGGCAATGGCTGGTCGATCAAAGCCGAATACCTGCACATGGATTTTGGCAGCATCAATCCATCCGCGTCGGGCACCGGCGGTTTCTCGGTCCCGATCGGGAACCTCGTCGTCAACACGACGATCGCGCTCAGCGCCTCATCCCATGCACGGCTCACGGACGACGTGTTCCGCGTCGGCGTGAACTATAACTTCGACTGGGCCGGCCTGTAGCGGTTCATCGGAGCCGGCTTCTCGGCCCTGCTGAACGAGCGCGCCACGCTCACCGCGTGTTGCGCCTCTTTGTCTGGTCCTGCTCCCAACCGAAGACCGAGCGGCCGCCGAGCGCGGGGGAGGCGTCCCGCTCAGCGGCGATGAAAGTCTCGAGCGTCGGGCCGCTCGCGGTCCGCTCCAGGTCGCGCGCCTGATCGTCGAGGCGCTTGAGCGCCTGGATTTCCTCCTCGCGCCCGAGCTTGGCCTGCTGCACGGCGGATTTCAGCACGCGGATGGTCTCATCATAGACCTTGATCGGCACCGCATAGGGGTGCCGATCCTTGCCGCCATGCGCGAGCGAGAAGCGCGCCGGATCCTGGAAACGGTAAGGCGCGCCGTGCACCACTTCGGCCACCATCGCGAGCGACTGCACGGTACGGGCGCCGACCCCCGGGGTGAGCAGCAGCTCGGGAAAATCCACCGGCCCGCGTTCCGCCGCGGCCGCCAGCGTGCCGTGCAGGCGGCGGGTGAAGACGTCGCTCGCGCGCACGTCGTGATGGGCCGGCATCACCAGATGGGGCAGCAGCGGCTGCGGCGGCTCCGCCGCGGAGGCTCGCGTCAGCGCCGCGAATTCGCGCGCGATGCGGTCGGGTCCGAGCGCGCTCAGCAGGTCGATCTGGGCGGAACGCGAGCGCCCGGCGCGCCGGTCGGTCAGGTTGATGATCTCGCCCTGGCCGGGACCGTCGATCGCGCTGTGCGGTTCCTCGACGAAAGTCGTCAGCGCCTCGGAGTGCCAATGATAGCGGCGCGCCTGCTGGCGCTCGCCGTTCATGCCCTGCTGCACCACCGTCCACTTGCCGTCGTCGGTGACGAAGAAGCCGTGCAGATAGAGATCGAAGCCGTCCTGCACGGCCGCGCTGTCGACCTTCGCGACCAGACGGCTGGCCCGGGTCAGCGCCGGGCCGTCGAAGCCGATGCGGTCGCCCAAACACATGAGCTCCTCAGGCGTGCGGCGCGAGTGCTTGCCGCGCCCGCCGCAGACATGGATGCCGAGCTCCCCTTGCAGCGGCGCCAGCCCGCGTTTCAGCGCCCCGATGACGCTCGTGGTGATGCCGGAGGAATGCCAGTCCATCCCCATCACGGCCCCGAAGGACTGGAACCAGAAAGGATGCGCCAGCCGCCGCAGGAATTCGTCGCGTCCGTAGTGATGCACGATCGCCTGGCACACGACGGCGCCCAGCGTGGCCATGCGTTGCGCCAGCCATTGGGGAACTCGTCCGCCGTGAAGCGGCAGGTCGGCGCTGCCTGTGCGTCTTGTCATATTAAGTCGCGAATCACCTGGAAAACCCCACTCTAGCCGACATGGGATGACCTGATGAGCGACGCAATGGGAGGGCCGAGGCGGTGCGCCAGGAAAACATCAAGGGTTCATCCACCACCACGGGGTGCGTCGCGGAACAATCGACAGCTTTAGCCCTTTACCTCTATGAGGTCCGCCAAGAGGCCTCAGGGAGGTGACCTTGGGTCGTGTTTTTCTGGTCGTCGATGACGAACCCGCCGTGCGCGAGGTCGCGGCCCTCATGCTGGAGGATCTCGGCTGCGAGGTCGTCACGGCCGCCAATGGATCCGAGGCGCTGCAACGGCTGGCCCTCGATGCGCGAATCGAAGCGCTGATCACCGACATCAACATGCCAGGCATGGACGGCTACGACCTGGCCGCAAGAGCAACGCACCTGCGCAAGGAGCTGAAAGTCATCATGCTGTCGGGGCGAGAGATGGACGGCCGCGGCATTCCGATGGTCCGAAAGCCCTTTTTGCAGGAAGACCTCGTGCGTGCGATGAAGCGCACCACGGGCCTGTGCTGACCCACTGATCTCCAGCGCCGCTAGCGCCGGGCCTCGTGCCGAATGATGTTGAAGCCCTCCGCGGCCGCGGGAGGCACCAGATGACGGGTCACCGGATCGAACAGCGCTTCCGGCACGTGGCCCCAATAGAGACCCTCCGGTTTGGTCTTATTCCTCGACCGCAAGCGCGCCTTGCACACGTCGTCCGGTGCATCGATGACATGCAGCTCATGCTGCGCCTGGGCGGCTTCGAACAGCGAGCGCATCCATGCCCTGTCCTTCGGCGTGTTGGCGGGAAAATCAAGCACCACGGAGGTGCCGAGCCGCAGCAGTTGAACGACATGCGGCGTCACGGCGGCTCTCAGCCGGCGTGAATGGAACACAAAGTCATCGAAGTTTTCAATCTTCGTGTCGAGGCGCACCAGCCATTCGTCCTCGCACATGATAGCGGCGGCATGCTCGGCCGCGAGTTGTCGCGCCAGCGTGGTCTTGCCGGAGGCTATCTTCCCGCAGATGAAATAGAGCGTGGCCATGGTTGACGGCGCCGGTCGATCAAGCGTGCCGGCAAGACATTATGCCAGGGCTTGTTTCCGTCAATCGGCGACGCCATGCCAGCGCCGCTTCACCCTTCGCCGATCTCGCGCAGCACTTCCGCCGTGTGCTCGCCGAGGCGCGGAGACGGACGCGGCGCCGCCATCGGCTCGCCGTCGAGGATGATCGGCGTGCGAACGCCGGGGATGGTGCCGCCCTTGGCGGCGGCGCTCGGCAGGTCGAGCTTCATGCCGCGATGGACGACATGCGGGTCGGCGAACACCTGGTCGAGATTGTTGATCGGGCCGGCCGGCACGCCGACCGCCTCCAGTTTCGCCAGCAGGTCGGCGCTCTGGCGTTTCCCGGTCAGGGCCGACAGCTTGCCGACGATGTCGGCGCGATGGGCGAGCCGCGCCTTGTTGTCGATATAGGCCGGGTCCTTGGCGAGCTCGGGCGCACCGAGCACGGTGCATAGTTTCTGATACTGGCTGTCGTTGCCGGTCGCGATGATGATGTAGCCGTCGGCGACCGGAAAAACCTGGTAGGGCACGATGTTGGGGTGCGAGTTGCCGATCCGCTCGGGCACCTTGCCGGAAGCCAGATAGTTGAGTCCCTGGTTGGCCAGCACGCCGACCGTCGAATCCACCAGCGCCGTATCGACGAAAGCGCCGCGGCCGGTGCGTTCGCGCTGCGCCAGCGCGGCCAAAATGCCGATCACCGAATAGACACCGGTGAAGATATCGGACACCGGCACGCCGGACCGCGTCGGCTCGCCGCCGGCCATGCCGGTGAGGCTCATGAACCCGCCGATGCCCTGTGCCATGAGGTCGTAGCCGGCGCGCGACGCGTAAGGGCCGTCCTGGCCGAAACCGGTGACCGAGCAGTAGATCAGCCGCGGGCAATCGGGCGCGAGGCTCTTGTAATCGAGCCCGAACTTGGCGAGCCCGCCGACCTTGAAATTCTCGATCAGGACGTCCGAGCGCGCCGCGAGCTTCCTGACGATGCGCTTGCCATCCTCGGTCTCGAAGTCGGCCTCGATCGAGCGCTTGCCGCGGTTGGTGGCGTGGAAATAGGCGGCGTCGAGATGCCGGCCGTCCTTGCCCGCGATGAAGGGCGGACCCCAGCCGCGGGTGTCGTCGCCCGTGCCCCGGCGCTCGACCTTGACCACGTCGGCGCCGAGGTCGGCCAGCACCTGGCCGGCCCACGGCCCCGCCAGGATGCGGGCGAGCTCGAGCACGCGGAGACCGGACAACGGGCCAGGCATCGGAGAACCTCTCTTAACTCTGCAAGCCTATGATCGGCCGTCTCTGTGGCGTGCCGCCGGGTTTTTGTCTATATGGAGGGAGCGATATTGTGTCGAAAGCGTTCTTGAACGGGGGCTGGACCTTTCCACCGATCGGAAACGTGATTGCGATGAATACGTCTTTTTTTGGCGAGCTGCTGCAGACCATTTCGGAGCGGGGGCGGGCGCTGGTCGAGCGCACCCGCGGCCGGCGCGGAGCGGCGGAACACTCGGAAAGCCTCGTCGACATGTGCGAGGAGCTGGTTTCGGTGCGCGGCGAGGCATCCGGCACCGCGCTCGCCCGCGACATCCTGTTCAGATTCGCAGAGTTGACCACCGGGCCGCGCATCGCCTTCTTCGAGGCCCTGGCGCACCGGTTCGGTCCCGACCGCCAGCGCATCGAGCGGGCGGTCGAGGCCTGGCGCAAGGCGCCCTCCGACGTCACCGCGGCCGAGCTGCACAGCGCCGCCG
>DATBBS010000480.1:0-2179 GCA_036270895.1 Xanthobacteraceae bacterium | reverse complement strand
ATCCACGGCATGCACGCGTCGGAAGGAATCCTCACGACGCGCGGCGGCATGACATCGCACGCGGCCGTGGTGGCGCGCGGCATGGGCAAGCCTTGCGTCTCCGGCGCCGGCGCGATCCGGGTCGATTACGCCGCCAGCACCATGCAGGCCGGCGGCGTGACGCTCAAGAAGGGCGACGTCATCACGATCGACGGCTCGACCGGCCAGGTGCTCACCGGCCGCGTGGCGATGCAGGAGCCGGCGCTCTCCGGCGAGTTCACGACCCTCATGGGCTGGGCCGACCGCGCCCGCAAGCTTCGGGTGCGCGCCAACGCGGATACGCCGAACGACGCGCGCGTCGCCATGAAATTCGGCGCGGAGGGCATCGGGCTTTGCCGCACCGAGCACATGTTCTTCGACGAGGACCGCATCCGCGCGGTGCGCGAGATGATCCTCTCGGACGACGAGAAGAGCCGCCGCGCCGCCCTGGCCAAACTCCTGCCGATGCAGCGCAACGACTTCATCGAGCTGTTCGAGATCATGCGCGGCCTGCCCGTGACCATCCGCCTGCTCGATCCGCCGCTGCACGAGTTCCTGCCGCATACGCCGGCCGAGATCGAGGAGGTCGCCAAGGTGCTGGGCGCCGATCCGCGCAAGCTCGCTGACCGCGCGCGCGAGCTCTCGGAGTTCAATCCGATGCTCGGATTCCGCGGCTGCCGGCTGGCGATCGCCTATCCGGAAATCGCCGAGATGCAGGCGCGCGCCATCTTCGAGGCGGCGGTGGAGGCGGGCAAGCGCACCGGCAAGCCGGTGGTTCCGGAAGTCATGGTGCCGCTGATCGCCACCCGCGCTGAGTTCGACCTGGTGAAGGCGCGCATCGACGCGATGGCACAGGCCGTCGCCAAGGAAAGCAACACCAAGATCGGCTACCAGGTCGGCACCATGATCGAGCTGCCGCGCGCCGCGCTGAAGGCCGGCGAGATCGCGCAAACCGCCGAATTCTTCTCCTACGGCACCAACGATCTGACCCAGACCACGTTCGGCATCAGCCGCGACGACGCGGCGAGCTTCCTCGGCATTTACACGGCCAAAGGCATCCTGCCGGTCGATCCCTTCGTGTCGATCGACCAGGAGGGCGTCGGCGAGCTCGTCCGGATCGCGACCGAGCGCGGCCGCAAGGTGCGCCCGAACCTAAAGCTCGGCATTTGCGGCGAGCATGGCGGCGACCCGGCTTCGGTGGCGTTCTGCCACGAGATCGGTCTCGATTATGTCTCCTGCTCGCCCTTCCGGGTGCCGATTGCGCGGCTGGCCGCCGCCCAGGCGGCGCTGGGAAAGAGCACCTCCAGCACGGCTTAGCGGCATTCCTTCAGGTTTCGCACCAACCGGGGACGCCGTCCCGGTATGCCGCGCGCAAGCCGCATGCTAGCGTCCGCCGGGGTTGAAAAGAAACGTCACCGACGAGGGGATGATGTCCGAGGGGTTGGGGGCCGGCCAGTCGGCCGAGGTAGGCGCTGTTTCGGCAGAGCAGCTGCGCAAGGCCGAGGAATTCATCGAGGCCGAAGAGGGCGCGGTCAACCGCCTGGCCGGCTGGGCGGGACACATCGTCACCGGCATCGCGGTGGTGATGACCCTGTTCCACCTCTACGCGGCCTACGACATCGTACCGACCCAGCAGCTGCGCTACATCCATGTCGGCTTCGTGCTGACGCTGTGCTTCCTGCTGTTCCCCTTCATGGCGGCGTTCCGCAACCACATCCGCTGGTGGGACGTGGTCGCGGCGGCGGCCTCGGTCGCCATCCTGGGCTACGCGCTCTGGGGCGGCGACGATTTCCTCGATCGCGCGACGAGCCCCGACAAGCTCGACGTCGTGCTCGGCACCATCTTCATCGTGCTGCTGCTCGAGGCGACGCGGCGGACCTCGGGCTGGATCATGCCGATCGTCGCCCTCTTCTTCATCGCCTATGCGCTGCTCGGTCCCCATCTGCCGCCGCCCTGGACGCATCGCGGCTATGATTTCCCGCGCCTGGTCGGGCATCTCTTCATCACCCTCGAAGGCATATTCGGCGTCGCGGTCGACGTGTCGTCGAGCCTGATCATCATGTTCACGATCTACGGCGCCTTCCTGCAGCATTCCGGCGCCGGCAAATTCTTCATCGATTTCTCCATGGCGCTGATGGGCGGCAAGCCCAACAGCGCCGGC
>DATBBS010000479.1:0-5558 GCA_036270895.1 Xanthobacteraceae bacterium | reverse complement strand
CGCCGCGAGCGGCAGCGCGAGCACGTACATGTCGCTGTCGACCTTGTCGGGCGTAAAGGTCATGAGGCCGGCGATCGCGATCGGCACGACGAACAGGTTGATCAGCACGAGATAGAGCGGAAACAGCCAGGTGGCGCGCCGAATCTCGCCCACGTTGTTGTTCTCGACCACGGCGACATGGAACTGGCGCGGCAGCAGCAGGATCGCGAACAGCGACAGCAGCGTCATCACCGCGAAGGTCCCGAAGTGGGGCGCGCTCGTCAGGATGGCGCCGGCCTGCGGATGTTCCATCGCCTTGGCGAAGAGCGCCGCCGGTCCGTCGAACATCACGAAGGTCACGAAAATGCCGACCGCCAGGAAGGCGACCAGCTTGATGAGCGATTCCGCCGCGATCGCCAGGATCAGTCCGTGCTGGTGCTCGGTCGCGTCGATATGGCGCGTGCCGAACAGCATCGCGAAGGATGCCATCGCGAGCGCGACCAGCAACGCGATATCGCCGAAGACCGGCTGGATGATTCCCGGGCCGGTGGCGAGCGGGCCGAGGATGGTGGCGAGCGAGCTCGACACCGCTTTGAGCTGGAGCGCGATATAGGGAATGGTGCCGACGATCGCGATCAAGGCGACCAGCGCCGCCACGCCCTGGTGCTTGCCGTAACGCGCGGCGATGAAATCGGCGATCGAGGTGATGTTTTGCGACTTGGCGAGCCGCACGATGCGGACGAGGAGCGGCGAGGCGAGCGCGATCATCAGCACGGGCCCGACATAGATCGCCAGGAAATCATAGCCGGTGCGCGACGCCAGCCCGACCGAGCCGAAGAAGGTCCAGGACGTGCAGTAGATCGCGAGCGACAGCGGGTAGATCAGCAGGCGCGAGCGGCCCTCGCGCCCGAGCAGGCGCACCCTGTCGCCATAGCTCGCCAACACGAACAAGAGCCCGATATAGCCGAGCGCAATGGCGATGACGATCCAGCCTTGGAGCATGCCGGTTCCTGCGTCACCTTGGGCCGACGGCGTTTTTTCGGCCGCGCCGCCCCGACACGTCACCACGGCCGGCCGGCATTGTCCATCGGCAGGCGCGGGACGCAGCCGGGCGCCCTATGTGGCGCAGGAAGGATGCCCGGCGATTGCGCAAATCCCGTGGCGCGTTCCGATTCGACGCACCGGGAGCCCCCAGCCCCACAAAGGCACGGGTCTGCATTGCGGCGCGGCCCAGGGTCTCCGTTTGACCTGATCCCTCCCGCGCGGCATTCATCGGGGCCCGCAACCGCGGCGGCGTCCTGCCGTCGCTTCCGATTCCACCTCGCCCATGCCCGCCTCTGTGTCGCAAACGCTGCGCCGGACGACCGAAACGCTGCTCATTGCGGCGGCGGGCGGATTTCTGTTCGACCTGGCCAGGTTTCCGGCCGGCTGGATCGCGGGCGCGATGGTGTTTTCCGCCGTCGCGGCGCTCGCCGGGCGGCCGCTCGGTCTGCCGCAGAACCTGGCGCGCACCTTCTTCATCGTGCTCGGCATGTCGATCGGCGCTGTCGCGACCCCGCAGACCGTGGCCGGCATGGCGACCTGGCCGCTGAGCATCGCCGCGGTCACGGTCGCGATGGGCGCGGTGACGCTCGGCACGGTGGCCTATCTCAAGCGGGTCCACGGCTGGGACACCCTGACGGCGGTGTTCGGCGGGCTCCCGGGCGGGCTTTCGCAGGTCATGGTTCTCGCCGCCGAGCAGGGGCTCGATCTGCGCGCCATTGCGATCGTCCAGTCGATGCGCGTCGTCATTCTTGCGGTCTGCGTGCCCGCGGGGCTCGGCCTGTTCGGGCTCGCGGGCCCGGCGCGCCTGCCGGCCGGCTCGGTCGCTATCGCGGACGCCCCATGGGAGCTCGTCCTCATGGTCGGTTTGTCCGTCACCGTGGCGTTGGTGTTGCTCAAGTCGGGTTTTCCGGGCGGCTTGATCTTCGGCCCGATGGTGGTGTCCGGCATCCTGCACGGCGGCGATTTCATCCACATCACTTTCCCGCCGTGGTTCGCCAACATCGCCATGGTGGGGCTCGGCTCGGTCGCCGGGTCGCGCTTCACCGGCACGCCGTTCCGCCTGATGCTGAGCTATCTCGGCGCGGCGCTCGGCTCGTTCGTCGTCTCCATCGTGATCACGGCCGCATTCGCATTGGCGGTGACGATGCTGCTGGGGTTGCGGATCTCCGATGTGGTCGTCGCCTATGCGCCTGGCTCGATCGACGCCATGATGATCCTGGCGCTGGCGCTCCACCTCGATCCGGTCTTCGTCGGGGCGCATCACCTGGCGCGCGTCTTCACGGTGACGCTGGCGCTGCCGATCATCGTGCGCGTGTTCGGCCGGCCGGAGACGAAAAGAACCAAGAGCGGCCGGCCGATTGGCGAGGACTTCGCGGACTGACCCGCGTTCACTCCGCCGCGAGCGCACGCTCCTTGAGCGGCAGGCCGAGGCGCTCCCAGGTGTCCACCAGGGCTTCGGCGAGCGCGTCGATCAGCGCATCCTCGTGATAGGGCGAGGGCGTGATGCGCAGGCGCTCCGTGCCCTTGGGCACCGTCGGATAGTTGATCGGCTGGATATAGATGCCGTGATCTTCCAGCAGCAGGTCGCTCGCCGCCTTGCACTTTTCCGGATCGCCCACGAAGACCGGCACGATATGGGTGTCGCTGCGCATCACCGGCAGGCCGGCGGCCGCGAGCACGGATTTGGTGCGGCCGGCGCGGTCCTGGTGACGCTCGCGCTCCCAGCTCGAGCTTTTCAGATGGCGGATCGCCGCGGTCGCGGCCGCGCAGACCGACGGCGGCAGCGCGGTGGTGAAGATGAAGCCGGGCGCATAGGAGCGCACCGCGTCGATCAGGTCGGCACGGCCCGCGATATAGCCGCCGAGGCAGCCGAACGCCTTGGCGAGCGTGCCTTCGCACACGTCGATGCGCGCCATCACGCCCTCGCGCTCCGCGATGCCGCCGCCGCGCGGCCCATACATGCCGACCGCGTGCACCTCGTCGATATACGTGAGCGCGCCATAGCGCTCCGCCAGGTCGCAGATTTTCGCGACCGGCGCGACGTCGCCGTCCATCGAGTAGAGGCTTTCGAACACGATCAGCTTCGGCCGCTCGCCGGCCGCGCGCAGCAGCTCTTCGAGATGCTCCATGTCGTTGTGGCGGAAAATCTTCTTCTCGGCCCCCGACTGGCGCACGCCCTCGATCATCGAGTTGTGGTTCCAGGCGTCGGAAAGGATCAGGCAATCGGGCAGCAGCCTCGCCATGGTCGAGATGCCGGTCTCGTTCGACACATAGCCGGAGGTGAAGACGAGCGCCGCCTCCTTGCGGTGCAGGTCGGCGAGCTCGCGCTCGAGCTCGACCAGCGGATGGTTGGTGCCGGCGATGTTGCGGGTGCCGCCCGCGCCCGTGCCCATGCGGGTCGCGGTCTCAACCATGGCGCCGATCACCTTGGGGTGCTGGCCCATGCCGAGATAGTCGTTCGAGCACCAGATCACGACATCGCGCGGTCCGTGCGGCGAATGCCAGATCGCGCGCGGGAAGCGCCCGGCGAGCCGTTCGAGGTCGGCGAAAACCCGGTACCGGCGCTCGTCCCTGAGTCGGGCGAGGGCCCCGGCGAAATGTGCGGCATAATCCATCGAACGCGTGTCTCCCCGGCGGCAGCCTTCCCACGTAGCTCTCTTTTAGAAAAGTTCCACACTGCTTGTCGAGGGACTTGAGGGGCCCGCGAGCCGGCGCACATTGACGCTGGTTCCGATCCCCTAAGGGCGGATTTCCCACGCTTATGGGTTTGTGCTTGTCGGGCGTTCCGGGCTGCCTACAATCGCGTCCCTCAAAGGGGGGCTCACATGGACAGCATGCTCACGAGGTCCGGCGAAAACCGGACAAGGTTGCTCATTCCGGCGCTGCGGTCGTTCTACGACTGGGCGGCGGACGTGTCCTGGCTCGTCATCCGGCTCACCGCCGGACTGATGTTGCTGCCGCACGGCATCCCGAAAGTGTTCGAGCAGGGCATCTCGGCCTTCGCGGCGGCCGGGCTCGCGCGGCGGGGCATCGAGCCGTCATTGCCCATCGCCTATCTCATCGTCTTCAACGAGACCATCGGCGCAGTCATGCTGGCGGCAGGATTCCTCACCCGTCTGATCGCGGCGTCGATCGCGATCGAGATGGCGGTCATCGCCTGGGTCTATGTGCCGAAATTCGGCTGGACCGGCCCAGGCTACGAATACGCCCTCATGTGGGGCCTTCTGGCCTTCGCGATTGCGTTGCGCGGCGGCGGTCCCTACTCGGTCGACCGCAAGCTCGGCTGGGAGATCTAGAGCATTTTCCGGCGAAGTGGACACCGCTTCGCCGTGGAAAATGCGGCCAAATACAAACGCTAGGGCGTGTTCCGATCGATTTGATCGGAACACGCCCTAGTCCTCGAAAAGCCGCGGCCGGACCAGCGCGAAGAACGACACGGCGTAGCCGGCCACGATGGCGGCGAGCAAAAGCGCCATCGGCAGGACCGTGGTGGCGTCGGCGAGCACCAGGCCGCCGAGCTGCACGAAGGCGGCGCCGATCGTCATCTGGATGCAGCCCATGTATCCGGAGGCGGTGCCGGCCGCTTGCGGCCGCACGCTGACGGCGCCGGCGATCGCGTTCGGCAGCATCACGCCGTTGCCGAAGCCGAGCACGAGTTGCGGCACGAAGATGATGGCCGGTCCGAAGGCCGGCGCGAAGGCCGCGAGCGCGCTCCCGCCGGCCACGCCGAAGGCCTGGATGATGAGGCCCCACCAGATCATCCGGTCGAGGCCGTGACGCATCGACAGGCGGGAGGTGAGGAAATTCCCCGCCATGTAGCCGACGGAGCTCACCGCAAACCAGACGCCGAATTCAGCCGGACTGCGGCCCATGAGAGTCACCACCGCGTGCGGGCCGCCTCCCAGAAAAGCGAAGAAGGTCCCCGACGCGAAGGCTCCGCACAGCACGTAACCGTGGAAGCTCCGGCTGCGCGCCAGGACCGCGATGCCGGTGAGGAATCCCGCCGGGCTCTCGGCATGGCGCAGCCGTGTTTCGGGCAGGACCGCGGCCGCCCAGCCGAGAACGATCAGGCTCGCCGCCGCGACGAACAGGAAGATCGACTGCCAGCCGAAGGCGGTCTCCAGCACGCCGCCGATCAGTGGGCCGAAGGTCGGGGCGATCACCATGGCGGTCGCGACGAGCCCGAGCATGGCCGCCGCACGGTCGCGATCGAACAGGTCGCGGACGATCGCGCGCGCCACCACGAGGCCGCTCGCGGCGCCGATCGCCTGCACGATGCGCACGACGATCAGGCTTTCGATGTTGGTGACCGCGAGCGCCGCCAGGCTCATGAAACCGGTGAGCGCGAGCCCGCCCAGCGCCACCGGGCGACGGCCGAAACGGTCCGACAGGGGGCCGGCCAGGAGCTGCGCGCTCGCCAGCCCGATCAGATAGAGCGACACCGCGAGCTGCGCGGTTTTTATATCGGTGCCGAGCAGAATGGCGAGGTTCGGCAGCGCCGGCACCAGGATGTTGAGCGTGGTCGGCCCGATCGC
>DATBBS010000478.1:0-12344 GCA_036270895.1 Xanthobacteraceae bacterium | reverse complement strand
CAGCCGCGCCAGCTTGTCCGGATCGTCGGCGAGCGCCTTGCGGGCATCCTCCCCCGCGCCGCGCGCGCGCGCGGGATCCTCCAGCACCGTGTAGGAGCGCACGAGCTGGATCCAGCCGTCGACGTCCGAGCCGTCCCGGCGCAGGCGCGCCGCGAGCCGATCGACCATGGCGCGGATCACGTCGCCCTGTTGCGCCGGTGGCACCGTGGCGGCGTCATTTCCGCCCGCCGTGCGCGGCGGAGCACCCGCCGATGTGTCGACCCGCGCCAATGCTCGCTGCACCGACGCCAGCCAGCTGGCGCCCTCTGGCGCGTCGGCCGCGAGCTCACGCCAGATGCGCGCGGCATCTTCCAGGCGGCCGTCCTGCTCGGCGCCGAGTCCGCTGTAGAACCGCGCCGTCACGTCCTTGGCATCGAGTTTCAGCGCGTCGTCGAACGCCGCCTTGGCGTCTGCGGTCACTACGCCGTTCGCAACCGAAACCAGCGCCTCCCCCAGATCCGACTCGCGCTCGGCGGTGGCGCCGAGCAGACGAAGCGCATTCTGCCGCGCCTTGACCGCATCGTCGAAGCGGCCGAGCCGCATGTAGATCGGCGCGACCACTTCCCAGCCGCGACCGTCGCCGGGATTCTGTTCGAGATGTCGCTCCACCCGTGCGAACAATTCCGCGACCGACTGCCCGCCGGCGGCCGGTGCCGCCGCGCGCGACACCAGGGGCTGGCCCGGAAGACCGGGGGAGCCGACCGCGAGATAGATTGTTATCGCGCAAATGGGCAGCATCGCCAGCGCGATTGCGGCAACGAAGCGCCGGCTGCGCAGCGAGGCGTCGGTTGACGGCCTTTCCGCCTTGGCATCCGCGTCGGCGGCCGCGATCAGCCGGCGAGACACTTCGACGCGCGCAGCCTCCGCTTCGTTCGGCGCGATCAGGCCCCAGTTCTGGTCCCGCCCGATTTCCTCGAGCTGATCCTTGTAGACCGCAACGTCGTTTCCCGAGCGCAAATCACGCGCGCGCCGGGACAGCGGCCACAGCACGGCCATCACCGCCGCTGCCGTCATCACCGCGATCAAGGCCCAAAGCATGACGTTCCGTATTTCATCTGGTGCAAGTCATTCTCGGATGCAGGTCGTCACAAGCCATTATAAGCCCGCGCCACCGACGTATCCGCAGGTCGGCAGCCCGAGCCCTATATATCATTTTCATCCGATGGAAGAGGAGACCAAGCGCCGCGCGCGACCACGCGACGCCGCCGCCCTCGCAGGCTCGCCATGGGAGCGAAGGACCGTGGTACCGGCTCCCCTACAATCCCTCGAACAGCGCGGTCGAGAGGTAGCGTTCGGCGAAGGACGGCACGATCACGACGATCGATTTACCCGCCATGCCGTCGCGCGCGCCGATCGTGCAGGCTGCCGCGACCGCGGCGCCCGACGAGATCCCACCCGGAATTCCCTCGAGCCGCGCCAGCGCGCGGGCGGTATCGAGCGCCTCCTGGCTGGACACCGTGGCGACTTCGTCGATGACCGAGCGATCGAGGATGTCGGGGATGAATCCCGCTCCGATGCCCTGGATCTTGTGCGGGCTGTGCTGGCCGCCCGACAGGACCGGGCTTTCGGCCGGTTCCACCGCGACGATGCGCAGTGACGGCTTGCGCGGCTTGAGCACCTGGCCGACGCCCGTGATGGTCCCGCCGGTGCCCACGCCGGCGACGAAGACGTCGATCGCGCCGCGCGTGTCGTTCCAGATCTCCTCAGCGGTGGTGCGGCGGTGGATGGCGGGATTGGCCGGGTTCTTGAACTGCTGCGGGATCACGGCCTTCTTTTGCTCGCCGGCGATCTCCTCGGCGCGCGCGATCGCGCCTTTCATGCCTTGCGCGGCGGGTGTGAGCACCAGCTCGGCGCCGAGCAGCGCCAGCATCTTGCGCCGCTCGATCGACATCGAGTCCGGCATCACCAGGATCAGCCGATAGCCGCGTGCGGCCGCCACGAAGGCGAGCGCGATCCCGGTATTGCCGGAGGTCGGCTCGATCAGCACGGTCTCGGGCGTGATGGTGCCGTCCGCCTCCAGGGCATCGATCATGGACACACCGATGCGGTCCTTGACGCTGCCGATGGGATTGAAGAATTCGAGCTTGGCCAGGATCTCGGCCTTGACGCCCCTCGTCTGCGGCAGACGGTTCAGCCGCACGATCGGCGTATTGCCGATCGTGTCAGTGATCGAGTCATAAATGCGTCCGTGGCCCGGACGCGGCAACGAGTCGGCCGAAGCGGATGGCTTGCCGGTGTTCTGCAAGGGGTCCTCCTGCGATTGGCTCGGGCGGCCCCGGTTGTACACGCTCCGCTCGGTGTTCATCCAGGGCAAAAAGTCCGCTCCTGCCGGGCCGCCGATTTCCCGCCCGCTTGAAATCCCGAGACGAAGGCCCGATCCTGTTGCGCTGCGTGGAGCCACGGCGGTTCGGCATGTCCTCCGACTTCGATACCATGACCGCGGTCGAGCTCGCGCGCCGCATCGCGCGCCGCGAGATCTCTCCGGTCGAGCTGACGCGCCGCGCGCTCGACAAGGCGGAGGCGACGCAGGCGTCGCTCAATGCCTTTTTCCTCATCATGCCCGACCAGGCGCTCGCCGCCGCGCGGACGGCCGAAGCGGCGGTGATGCGCGCGGAGCCGCTCGGCCCGCTGCACGGCATTCCGTTTTCCGCCAAGGACCTGATAGCGGTCGGCGGCGTCCCGCTGGCGTTCGGGTCGCGCACCATGGCGAACAACGTCGCGTCCGCCGACGCGCCATCGATCGCGCGCGCCAAGGCGGCGGGCGCGATCCTGATCGGCAAGACCACCAGCAGCGAGTTCGGCTGCAAGGCGGTCGGCGACAGCCCCCTCACCGGAACGACGCGCAATCCGTGGAATCTCGCCAAGACCCCGGGCGGCTCCAGTGCCGGGGCGGCGGCTTCGGTGGCGGCCGGGATCACACCCTTCGGGCTCGGCACCGACGGAGGTGGCTCGATACGCATCCCGTGCTGCCTGACCGGTCTCGCCGGCATCAAGGGGCATTTCGGCCGCGTGCCGATCTGGCCGCACGCCGCGACGCCGACATTGTCCCATGCGGGGCCGATGGCCCGTACGACGGCCGATGCGGCGCTGCTGTTCATGAGCATCGCCGGTTATGACGCGCGCGATCCCTTCGCGGTGGCGGGCCCCCTCCCCGATCTCATGGCGGCGTGCCGGGCCGGCGCGGCCGGATTGCGCATCGCCTACAGCCGGACCCTCGGCTACGCGCGGCCCGATGCCGCCGTGACCCGCGTGCTCGACGCCGCAGCCGCAACTTTTGAGGCGCTGGGATGCCGGGTCGAGCCGGTCGAAGCCGTGTTCGAGACCGACCCGGTCGAGGTCTGGAGCGCCGAATTCTATGCCGCCATCGGGGCGCGCCTGGCTCCCCTCCTCGAGACGCAATGCGGCCTGCTCGATCCGGCCGTGGCGGAGATCCTCGAGACCGCCTTGCGGCAGGACCTGCGCAGCTATTACGCCAAGGTGTTCGAGCGCTACGCGCTGCGCGAACGCATGCGGGTCTTCTTCGAAGATTACGACCTGCTGCTCTCGCCGGTTCTACCGGTCATCGCCCTCGACGTCGGCAAAAACGTTCCCGATCATCTCGCCGATCGCAACCTGGTGTCATGGGTCTATTACACCTATCCGTTCAATCTGACCGGACAGCCGGCCGCGACCATATGCGCGGGCTTGTCCGACGGAATGCCGGTCGGGCTCCAGCTCGTCGGCCGTGCGCTTGGCGAATACGACGTGGTGCGCGCCGCCGCCGCTTACGAACAGGCGCAACCCGCGGGATACAATGTGCGGCATTTCGACGAAGGCAGCGCGGCCGCGGCGAAGCGGCCGATTGCCAAGCTCGGCTAGTCGTCGTCTTGCTTGACGGCAACCGATTGATCTCTGGCGCGCGTTCCAGGATGGTCTGGAAATTCGGGAATCCAGATCATGGCAGCGGCTCGGCCGCGCGGGCCGCCAAGCCGGCCCGAAGCGAGGGGACGTGAGGAATCGCATACCTCTGCGCAACCCGGTCGCCCCCGCGCCACGCCCCCAAAGCGCCTAATCCATGGGCACGTTTGGACGGGGAAAAGCCGTAAATCAAGTTGAGAAACATTTACTTCCCTCCTGTACTACAGGCAGGCAGCGTAAGGGGGCGTGGGCCTGATCATGACGATCGCGAACGCGAGTGGCGTATTCCGTCCGACGGTCTCGACGAGCACGGCGACCGCCATCGTGGTGGCCGACATGGTCGGCGTCGGCGTGTTCACCAGCCTCGGCTACCAGGTGCAGGACATCCCGTCCGGCTTCTCGCTCCTCCTGCTTTGGATCGTGGGCGGGGTCGTGGCGTTGTGCGGCGTCGCCGCCTACAGCGAGCTCGCCGGCATGTTTCCGCGCTCCAGCGGCGAATACAATTACCTCGCCCGAACCTACCATCCGGCCATCGGATTTCTCGCAGGCTGGCTGTCGGCGACGGTCGGTTTTGCGGCACCCATCGCGCTAGCCGCCATGGCGTTCGGCGAGTATTTCAAGGCCCTCATGCCCGGCGCGCCGGCGCTCGCGCTCGGCCTCGGCATCGCGTGGCTGGTCACGCTGGTCCATCTGCGCGGCATCCGGCACGGCAGCATATTCCACAACGTCTGGACTGTTCTCAAGCTCGCGCTCGTCGTCGCCTTCCTGGTCGCCGGCATGGCGCTCGGAACGCGTCAGCCGATCTCCTTCGCTCCATCGGCAATCGACCTTACTTACGTGGCCGGCGCGCCTTTCGCGATCAGCCTGGTCTTCGTCATGTATTCCTACTCGGGCTGGAACGCCGCGACCTACATCGCGGGAGAGATCGAGGATCCGCGCCGCAGCCTGCCGCGCGCGCTGTTCGCCGGAACGCTGATCGTGCTGGTCCTCTATGTCGGCCTCAACGCTGTTTTCCTCTACACCACGCCAATGGAAAAAATGGCCGGCCAGCTCGACGTCGCGGTCATCGCGGGCCGCTATATCTTCGGCGACTGGGGCGGACGCGTCGTCGGCGGCCTGATCTGCCTCGGCCTCGTCTCGTCCATCAGCGCTATGATGTGGATCGGCCCGCGCGTGACCATGACCATGGGCGAGGACATTCCGATGCTTCGGTTCTTCTCGCGCGTATCGAAAAACGGCGTTCCGACCGCCGCGATCCTGCTTCAGCTCGTGATCGTCAACCTCATGCTTTTCACCCAGAGCTTCGAGGCCGTGCTCGATTTCATCCAGTTCAGCCTGACGATCTGCTCCTTCCTCGCCGTGCTCGGCGTGATCAAGCTGCGTTTCACCCATCCCGACCTGCCGCGGCCCTACCGCGCCTGGGGCTATCCCGTCACGCCGGTCATTTTCCTGCTCGTGACCGCCTTCATGCTGTATTATCTCGTCATCCATCGGCCGCTACAGTCGCTCGCCGGCTTCGCGATGATGCTTGCCGGCCTCGCCGTCTACGCTGCGTCCCATTTCCGGCGCACGTCCCCGCCCGCCATTCAAAACGCGAATCACGCCTGACATGGCTCGCATAATTCAGGCTGCCTTTCTCGCCGCGAGCTTGCTGTTGTGGGCGTCGCCGTCGGCCGTAAGCGGCGAGCGCAACAGGCCCGACAGCGTCGCGCAGGCCACCGACGATATCGCGGCGCCCCGCACCGGGCCGGCGACGCGGCCGCTCCCGGCGCCCGAGCCGAACGCCCGGCGGACCGTCGCACGCCCGACGGCTCCAGCCGTCACCGTCAGTGCCGACGACACCGCACATTTCCTTGCCGGCATGCAGCCGTCCGCCGCCTCGCCGCTCGCGGCGCTCACGCGCGACCAGGGCTGGCTGCAGCACGCCCGGTTTTTCGATCGGGCTTTCGGCACGCTCGACCAGACCCAGCTCGCGAAAATCCGCGCCTGGTCGGACACGCAGCTGCGCACGCGCCGGCCCGCGATGTTCTACATGTTCAGCGGGCCGGATTTTCTTTACGCTGATGCGTTCTTTCCGGCCGCGTCCACTTACGTTCTGGCCGGCCTCGAGCCGGTCGGTCAGATTCCCGCACCAATGAGCATGCCGCGCGCCGCGATCGGCCCGGCGCTCGGAAACATCGCGGCATCGTTGCGCAGCGTACTCAACTTCAGCTTCTTCAAGACGCACACCATGCGCATGGAGCTCAATTCCGGGCGGCTCGGCGGCACCGTGCCGATCCTCTACGTGTTCCTCGCGCGTGCCGGCAAGACCGTCCGCGACGCCACTCTGGTGGCGCTCGACCAGGACGGGATCGAACAGCCCGACGGGCCGGGCGTCAAAAGCACGGCGCACGGCGTCAAGATCGTGTTCACGGACCGGGACGGCCGCGCCCAGACGCTGTATTATTTCAGCACCAACCTGGCCAATGACGGCGTCGCCAACAGCGGCATCCTGAAATTCTGCGAGCGGCTCGGCCCCGGCGACAGCTTGATCAAGAGCGCATCCTATCTGCTGCACAGCGGGAAATTCTCCAGGATCCGCGATTTCCTGCTCGCCCACAGCGCCGCCATCCTGCAGGATGATTCCGGAATCCCGGTGGGTGATTTCGACCGGAAGAAGTGGCAGCTCCAGCCGTTCGGCCAGTATCGCGGTCCGGTCGACGTCTTCCCGCAGAATTATCAGCCCAGGCTCAGGGAGCTGTTCCAGAACGCCACCCCGATGGATTTCGGAGTCGGTTACCGTTGGCGTCCCCGCGAGTCGAATTTGCTTCTGGCCGTGCGCAAGGACACAACCGCGTCCGGCGCGGCCGCCACGCCTTGACGGCGCGCCCTGGGCTTGCGGCGCCCGTTGGCAAGATGGCGAATCGAGAGATGCAAGCATTCCGGATTTGCGGCAGTTAAAAAGCCATTAACCGCGCGGCTCCTAGAGTGGCACGTCCAGAAAGCCTGCCCGGACATTCGACGCTATGACGACAATCGCCATGGGCCGCCGCAACCATGCCCCAATTAGAGGCGACGGGCTGAGCGGCGGCACGATTCAGGTTCGCATGAGGGCGCCGGGGCCGGGAACGCACCCTGCGATATCAAGGAGTTGGTCAAATCCCGACCCCGATACCCTATTTTTGATCTGCGCCGGCTGTGGGTGTTTTCACCGTTACGTCTGAGAATTGTCGCAAACTTCGCCTGCGAGCGATATAACAGGCAAGTTGAGGGGGGATCCTCACGAATGTCGCTTGGGCCTTCTGTTGCGTTGGTCGCGGCCGGCCTCGCCGTTGCGGGCGGTGCCGCATACGTATCGCTCGTGCATGGCGAATCCGGTTCGCGCGGGGCTGCGCAGACCAGATCGTTCGATGGCGCTTCCTCCTTGCCGGCGATCACGGGCTCGATCGATCAATTCCACACGTATCTCGACGCCACCTTCGCCAGCCTTCCATCGAGCAAGCGCGCCGATGTGACCGCCAGCGTGGCGCCGCAGACATTCGCGGCGCGGTTCGCCGGCGGCGCGATCGACGCCACCGGCTCCGCCTCGGACGCCAATCCGATCCTCGGATCAATCAAGGCGGCCTCCAAGACGCGGGCCGCAGCCTTGCCGGTCGACGATGGCGCGCCCGCCGCTCAGAATAGGTACCGGGTCGCGAGCTACGCATCGGGCACCGACGATGCGCTGCCGGCCACGCCATTCGGGCTGCGTTCCGAGATCCGCGTTCCACCGATCAAGCAGGCCGCGACGTCGCTCGTCCCGTTCGACAGCGCGCCTTTTCCGTATGAAGGCGCCAAGAAGGAAAGCTACAGCGATCCGAGCGTCCTGCTTCACATTCCCAAGGGCTTCGACGTCAATCGCCCGAGCGTCATGATCGTCTTTTTCCACGGCCACGGCGCGACGCTGACGCGCGACGTGCTCACCCGGCAACAGGTGCCGGCGCAAATCTCGGAGGCAGGCGTCAATGCGGTGCTGGTCGCCCCGCAGCTGGCCTACAATGCGGCGGATTCCAGCCCCGGCAAGCTGTGGGAACCCGGCGCCTTCGCACGCTTCGTGCGCGAGGCGGGCGATCAGCTCACCCGGCTCTATGGCGATCCGCGCGCCGCGCGGACTTTCGCCAACATGCCGATCGTCATCGTGGCCTATAGCGGCGGATACCTGACGGCCGCGTCGAGCCTGTCGCATGGCGGCCTCAAGAACCGCGTGCGCGGAGTCGTGCTGCTCGATGCGCTTTATGGCGAGCTCGACAAGTTCGCGGACTTCATCACCACCAACCGCACCGCTTTTTTCGTGAGCGCCTATACGCACTCGACCAAACGGCGCAATGTCGAGCTGGAGAACATCCTGTCGGAACGCGACGTCACGATCGGCAGCGCCCTCAAGCCCAACCGCCTGGAAGGCAGCGTCACGTTCCTGCCGGCCGGCAACGACGTCCGCCACCGCGATTTCGTCAACCATGCCTGGGCCGCCAAGCCGATCAAGGATTTGCTCAGCCGGATGACCGAATATCGGTTGTGAGGTTGCCGGACTTTTGGCCCAGGCGGGATCCAACCAAATCGGATCAGTAATCGCTGTCTATTCCCGGCTTCCGCTGAGAGACATGTTGTGCGCCGCGGTCACTTCCGCTCGCCACCCTGCCCGGCGCTGCTGTCCTTCGCATCCGTGACGCGGGCTTGGCCATAGCATTCCAGCCAAATGCGATGCTGCTGCTCGGCCGTGAGCTTCAGCCGCTTGGACCAATAGATCTGTTCAGCCCTGGTCAGACTGCGTACGTCTTCACAACTGACGGCGAAAACCGGCGCAGAGCTCATCAGGAGAATGATTGCGCCCGCTGCGAGAGATACGCCCCCCGCAAGCCGGCGCGCCGCATGCGCGCAAGGCAATAGATTCATGGCATGTCCTGAAAATACGAGAAAATGGCCCACTCAACGGACCATAAACGCACGGATACGCTCAAGGTTCCGGCGCCGACAGGACGGAAATTAACCAATCAGCTGCGGCGCTCGGCTTCCCAAGTGCCGGCGCAGTCGCCGCCACTCCATGAGCCCGCACCCGCCGTACCGGACAGACGGCCGGAGCCGATCACATTCTTGCTGCCGTCGCTCACGGTGACGGTGAGCGAGCCGTTGCCTTGCACACTTCCCTTGATGCTCACCGCGCTGCCCCCCGCATTGACCAGGGACGCGTTGGAGATGCGGACCGGGTAACGATAAGTGCGGTCGCAGGTGCCCTTTTCGGTGACGATCACGACGCTCCACAAGCCGTCATAGCTGGTGGCCGCGATCGCGGGAATGGCGGCGACAACGACGGCGGCGGCCAAAAGCGCCAGCCCCCCTGCAACCAGATTTCCGAACCGCTTCGACATCTACCTTTTGCGTCCTTGGCGCCCTGACCCGCTTCCCCGCGCGGCACGTATATGGGCGTCGAAACGCTCGAGCGCCATAGGGGGGCGCGAACAAGGTTAAAAACGCTCGGAAAACCCGTGCGGCCCCCGAGCATTCAAGAACAGCGAGTGGCCCCGCCCATGCGCGATCCGCCCGCGACATCTTGCTCCTTTGCGTAATCAAGACGGTCATTGAAACAGCCGACCGATCAGGCACCAGATATCCGAGCGCCGTCGAGGTGCGGCGACATACGGAGGTTTTCCTTCCCTCGACCGCGGCATTCATGATTTTATGCGGTCGGCCGCTCGGCATAATCGCTCATAGGAGACCATGATGAAATTCCGGCGCCGACATGTTCTGCATCTGGCGATCGGTGCGGCGGCGCTCCCGCTCCTGCCGCGGATTGCGCGGGCGCAGGCTTTTCCATCGCGGCCGATCACCATGATCGTGCCCGCCTCCGCCGGCGGGCCAACCGATACCATTGGGCGCATTCTGCTCGAGCGCATGCAAGCCTCGCTCGGCCAATCCGTCATCGTCGAGAACGTCGCCGGCGCCGGCGGCACGATCGCCACCGGCCGGGTGGCGCGCGCGGCACCGGACGGCTACACCATCTGCATCGGCGGCTGGAATCATTTTGTCGTCAACGGCGCGGCCTATCCGCTGCCCTACGACCTGCTGAACGATTTCCAGGCGATTGCCATGGTGGCTTCCGGTCCGCAATTGATCCTTTCCAGAAAGGACATTCCCGCCGGGAATCTGCAGGAGCTGATCGCCTGGCTGAAAGCGAACGGCGACAAGACGACGGCGGGGACCGGCGGGCTGGCGAGTCCGCCGCACATCAGCGGGCTTTCGTTCGAGAGCATGACCGGCACGCGCTTTCAGTTCGTGCCCTATCGCGGCGCCAATCCGGCCATGCAGGATCTGGTGGCGGGCCATATAGACGTGATGCTGGACCAGGCGTCGTCCGCGCTGTCGCAGGTTCTGAGCGGAAGCATCAAGGCTTATGCCGTCACCGCCAGGACGCGCCTGCCCTCGGCCCCCAATATCCCGACAGTGGACGAGGCCGGATTGCCGGGATTTTATGTCTCGATCTGGCAGGGAATTTTCGCGCCGAAGGGCATGCCCAGGGATATTGTCGCGAAGATCAATGCCGCGGTGGTTGCCGCCTTGGCCGATCCGGCCGTGCAGAAGAGATTGGCCGAGATCGGCCAGGAGATTCCCACGCGCGAGCTGCAATCGCCGGAAGGCTTTTCGGCCTTTCAGAAAGCCGAGATCGAGAAGTGGTGGCCGGTAATCAAGGCGGCCAACATCAAATTGGAATAGCCGGGAGCCCGCGCGGGCCATCGAATCCAGGCGACGCACGGGCGGGCGCGAGTTTGCCCGGGAGGCCGCGATTCAGTCGGGCTTGGCGCCCGCGAACTTGACCACCGTGGCCCACTTCTCCGTGTCATCCGCGATGAGCTTGGCAAATTCGGCCGGAGAACCCGTAAGCAGCGTCGTGCCGCCCAGATCCGCGAGCCGCCCTTTGATTTTCGGATCGGCAAGGGCCGCGTTGATCTGTCGATTGAGCACATCGACGATGGCCTCAGGCGTATTCCTCGGCACGCCGAAGCCGAGCCAGGCGCTGGCCTCGTAACCCGGCAGGAATTGAGCCAGGGGCGGAATTTCGGGCAACACCTCCGAAGGGCTTGTCGTCGTCACCGCGAGCGGCCGCAAACGGCCTGCTCTGATGTGCGGGATCGACGAAGGTACGACGTCGAACATGACCTGCACCTGGCCCGCCAGCAGATCGGTCAGCGCAGGGGTCGAGCCGCGATACGGCACATGGACCATGTCGATTCCGGCCATGAATTTGAACAGCTCGCCCGCAACGTGTTGTGGACCGCCGTTGCCGGCCGACGCCATGTTGATCTTTCCCGGGTTGGCCTTGGCATAGGCGATGAATTCCGGAACGGTCGTGGCGGGAAACGACGGATTGACTTCCATGACGAGGGGCACGCGGAAGATGCCGGCAACGGCCGCGATGTCGTGCATGAAATTGAACGTGAGCTTGTCGTAGAGCGAGGCATTGATCGCATTCTGGGTATTCACCAGCAGGATCGTGTAGCCGTCGGCCGACGCGCGCACGACAGCCTCGGTGGCGATATTGCCGCCGGCGCCCGGCCGGTCCTCCACGACGAATTGCTGGCCGAAGCGCTCCGAAAGCCACTGACCGATCAGCCGCGCCACGATGTCCGACGAGCTTCCGGCGGCCTGCCCGACGATCACATGCACGGCCCGCGCGGGATAGGTTTGCGCCTTGGCAATCCGCGGCGCGGCCGGCAGCATGGCCGCCGCCCCAGCCAGACGCAGAAAACGGCGGCGAAGCATCATCGCATTCCTGCAACGCATGGTATCGTTTTGTCCCACGTGGCAGCCATGCCTTGGCGGATCGCCGGCGCGGCGCATCCCTAAAGGAATCCCAGCGACTCGCAGCCGGTGCCGGCGCCGAAGCTGCGTTTTGCGCGCCGCCCCGGGATATCGATGACGTGCACGGAGCCGTCGCCCTGGCAGGCGACGAACAATTCGTCGCCACGGAACGCCATGTCCATCGGCTGGCTGCCGACCTTGATGGCCGTCTGCGCGCGAAACGACGGATCGATCAGGCTCACGGTGTCGCTCTTCAGGCTGGTGACGCCGAGCACGCGGTGGTCCGGGCTGTAGCGGGCGATCTGCGCGGCTTGCGCGACGCCCTCAAGCTGCACGGTGTCGGTCACGCTGTCGGTCGCGGTGTCGATCAGGAAGAGCGTCGGCTGCTCGTCGTCGACCGCAACGACGGTGCGGCCGTCGGCCGATATCGTGATTCCGGCGAGCGCGCGCGGGGTCTGAATCTTCCGCAGCAGCTTCCGGTTCGGCAAATCGATCACCGAGACCGTGCCATCCTCCTCGTTTTCGGTGTAGAGCCGCTGGCCGTCCGGCGAAATGATCAGCCGATGTCCGTTGGTCGAACCGGAATCGATGGCGTC
>DATBBS010000477.1:0-1912 GCA_036270895.1 Xanthobacteraceae bacterium | reverse complement strand
TACACGATGGGCATCCTCACCGCCGGCTTTCCGCCGCAGGCGGCGCTGCGGCGGAAAAGCCTCGCCTATGATCCGGTCGAGGGGTTTTCCTTCGTGACCATCCTGTGCGGCTATCCGATGGTCTATGCGGTGGCGCCGGATTCGCCGATCACGTCGTTCAAGGACCTGCTCGACCGGGCGAGGGCCGCGCCCGGCCGCATCACCTACACGATCAATGCGCTCGGCTCGATCTATCACGTGCTGACCAAATGGATCGAGATCGAATCGGGCGCGCTGATGACGCCGGTCTCCTACCGCGGGACCGCGCAGGCGCTGACCGACGTGGTTTCGGGCCGCATCGATCTCATGGTCGACGCCGCGACGTCGGGATTCCCGCGCGTGCAGTCCGGCCAGCTTCGACTGCTCGCCATCTCGTCGCCCGGCCGCTACCCGCTGATGCCGGATGCGCCCACCATCGCGGAGACGCTGCCCGGCATCGAATTCATGTCGTGGCTCGGATTGGCGATGCCGCCCGCGACTCCGGGGCCGATCGTCGAGCGCATCAACAAGGAAATCCGCGAAGCGCTCGAGCTTCCCGATGTGCGCCAGCGCCTGGTCGAAGGCGGCAACGTGGCGTCGCCGTCGAGCCCCGGCGAGATGCGGCAAAAGGTCGAGAGCGAGATCGCGCGCTGGACCCGGGTGATCGAGGCGGGCGGCATCAAGACGGAGTAGAGACGGTCGCCGATCCGTCCTGCTATAGATACGCCCCCCAGGGAGGAGCGCCGGTGATGGCCGCGCAGGAGCAAAAACATACGGTGCGCGACGTGAGCGTTCGGCTCCGTCGCGGCGGCAAGGGCGAGCCATTGCTCTTTCTGCACGGTGCGGGCGGCTGGCCGGACTGGGGGCCGTTCTTCGACGCTCTCGCGGGCCGCTGCCAGCTCATGGTTCCGGAGCATCCCGGCTTCGGCCTGTCCGACAATCCCGACTGGATCCGCAACGTCGCCGACGTCGCGATGTATTACCTTGATTTTCTCGACGCCCTGGACGGCCCGCCGGTTCATCTGGTCGGCCATTCGCTTGGTGGTTGGATCGCGGCCGAGATCGCGACGCGCAATACGACGCGGATCAAGAGCCTGACCCTCCTGGCGCCGGCGGGCCTGCGCGTGAAGGGTCTTTTGTCGGGCGACAATTTCATCTGGTCGCCGGAGGAATACGCCAGGAACCTGTTTCACGACCAATCCTTCGCCGAGCAGGAACTGGCCCATGTCCCGTCGGCTGAGGAAGCCGACATCGCGTTGACCAACCGATACATGGCGACGAAGCTCGGCTGGGAGCCGCGCTGGTTCAACGCCGCGCTCGAACGCTGGCTCCATCGCATCCGGGTCCCGGCGCTGGTCCTTTGGGGCCGCGACGACAAGCTCTTTCCGAGCGCCTATGCGAAAGCCTGGGCGGAACGCATTCCCGATGTCCGGGTCGACATCATCCCCGAATGCGGCCACCGGCCCCACGTCGAGAAGGCGGACATCGCGGCGCAAAAAATCCTCGGCTTCATCGGGGGAAGGAAATGAAATTCACGTTCTTCCACCTGATGCCCTACCGGCCGCTCGACATGGCGGAGCGCCACAAGCATCGCGCCGCCTGGGTGGTGCTCCCGAACAGCCTCTACGATCCGAAGAAAGGCGCCGACGAATACGCCGCCTATATCGACCAGCTGGTCTATGCCGAGGAGCTCGGCTTCGACGTCATCGCGGTCAACGAGCATCATCAGACCGCCTATGGGTTGATGCCGGCCCCCAACCTGATCGCGAGCGCCCTCATCCAGCGCACCAAGAAAGCCAAGATCGCGGTCGTCGGCCGCGCGCTGCCGCTGGTGAACAATCCGGTCTACATCGCCGAGGAGTTCGCGATGCTCGACAATCTGTCGCGCGGGCGG
>DATBBS010000476.1:0-2433 GCA_036270895.1 Xanthobacteraceae bacterium | reverse complement strand
CTGGTCAAGCCCGAGGACGCGCCGAAAAGCTTCGCCGACCTGCTCGATCCCAAATGGGCCGGCAAGATGGTCAAGGGCCATCCGGCCTATAGCGGCACCATCATGACGGCGACCTTCCAGATCGTGCGCGAGCTCGGCTGGGGCTATTTCGAGAAGCTGGCGACCCAGCGGATCATGCAGGTGCAGTCGTCGACCGATCCGCCCAAGAAGCTCGCGCTCGGCGAGCGCGCCGTGATGGCGGACGGCAACGACTACAACCTGATCCAGCTCAAGGACGCGGGCCAGCCGGTCGAGCCGATCTATCCCACGGAGGGCACCCCGACCATCACCGGGCCGACCGGCGTGTTCAAGTCCGCCCCCAATCCGAACGCCGCCCGCCTGTTCCAGAACTGGCTGCATTCCCTGGAGGGCCAGCAGCTGCTGGTCGATTTCACCGGCCAGCATTCGGTCCATGCGCTGGTCAAGGACAGGGCCGGCCACAAGAAGCTGTCCGAGATCAAGCTCATGAAGGACGATCCGGCCGGCGTCGAAAAGATGGCGGACGACATCAAGGCGCGCTATCAGCAATTGTTCAAGGTGTGATGAAACCTGTCTCTGTTTCCCGCTGCGTCATGCCCGCGAAAGCGGGCATCCAGTAACCACTGACCCCTGCATGATGTCTCAACGCCTCGCCCAAAATATCGCGTCGTCGCTACTGGATCATCCGCTTGAGCCTGTCCTCGGGCCGGCCACGGGTCGGACCCGGGGGCGGATGATGACGGTGGAGCGGGTTCTCGGCGATAACCACGGAGCCTCCCCGTGACCATCGCCCTGCCGGCCCAGCCCGAGCGCCGCCTTTTTCGTTTCGACATCTCCTGGCCGATCCTGATCGCCTTCGCGGCGGTGCTCTGCGTGCTGATCGTGCTGCCGATGTCATGGCTGGTGTTCTTCAGCGTGACCGACAAGGACGGCGCCTTCACGCTCGCGAATTTCCGCGAGCTCATCACCAATCCGACTTTCATCGACCCGCTGATCACCACCGTCATCGTGGCGACCAGCTCGGCCGTGATCTGCTGCGCGGTCGCGGCGCCGCTCGGTTGGCTGGTGGCGCGCACCGACATGCCGCTGCGCGGCACCGTGCGGGCGCTGGTGACCGCCTCCTTCGTGACGCCGCCGTTTCTCGGGGCGATCGCCTGGGAGCTCCTGGCGGCGCCCAACAGCGGGCTCCTCAACAAGATCTACCGCGCCGTCACCGGCGCGCCGCAGGACGATTATCTGTTCAACATCTATACGCTCGAGGGGCTGATCTTCGTCATCTCCTGCTACACGTTTCCCTTCGTGTTCGTGCTGGTCGCCAATGCGCTCGATCGCATCCCGGGCGACCTCGAGGACGCGTCGTCCATTCTCGGCGGCAGCGCCTGGACGACCGCGCGCCGCGTCACCATCCCGCTCGCTTTGCCAGCGCTGCTGGCGGGCGCGCTGGTCGCCTTCCTGCAGGCCATGACCCTGTTCGGCTCGCCCGCCATCCTGGCGATCCCGGCCGGCTTCCACACCATGACGACCAAGATCTGGAGCCTGTTCCAGTATCCGCCGAGGATGCAGCTCGCCGCCGCCGCGTCGGTGCCGCTCTTGGTGCTGACCATCCTGCTGTTGCGCGCCGAGAGCTTCCTGCTCGGGCGGCGCGGTTACGCGGTGGTCGGCGGCCGCCAGGGCGACCCGCGCCTGGTGCGCTTGGGAAAATGGAAGTGGGTCGCGCTCGGCGTCATCTTGCTGGTGCTGTGCAACCCGGTATTCCTGCCCTATGGGGCGCTGCTCAACGCCGCCTTTTCGCCGGTCGCGTCGCAATTCGTGACCCCGGCGACCGCCACGCTGCACAACATCAACTTCGTTTTCTTCGAACTGTCGGCGACCGCGCTCGCCTTCAACAACACCGCGATCCTGTGCACCGCGACCGCCACCATCGGGACCCTGATGGCGGTGGTGATCTCCTATGTGACGACCCGCAAGGCGATCAAAGGCCACCAGGCGCTCGAATTCCTGGCGACCGCGCCGGTCGCGGTGCCGGGAATCGTGCTCGGCGTCGGGCTGTTCCTGAGCTACGCGCGGCCGCCTTTCGTGCTCTACGGCACGCTGTGGATCCTGCTGGTCGCCTTCGTGACCATCGCAATGCCGGCCGCCTACCAGCAGCTCCAATCGGCCTTCCGCGTCGTCAATCCCGATCTGGAGGAGGCGAGCCGCATCCTGGGCGCGACGCGCATGCGCACGCTCTGGCGCATCACGGCGCCGCTCCTGCGCACCAGCGTAATCGCCACGTGGTGCTTCATCTTCGTCGGCGTCATCCGCGAGCTTTCCGCCGCCATCATGCTGTTCACCTCGGAAACCAAGGTGATCTCGGTGCTGATCTTCGACCTCAACGAGAGCGGCGACCTCGGCGCCATCGCGGTGCTCGGCCTG
>DATBBS010000475.1:0-1562 GCA_036270895.1 Xanthobacteraceae bacterium | reverse complement strand
GCGCATCACGCGGGCGTCGCGGTAGAGGCGCGAGATCGGATACTCGTCCATATAGCCGTAGCCGCCGAACAATTGCAGGCAGCGGTCGGTGATCTTGCCCAACAGGTCGGTGTGCCAGTATTTGGCCATCGAGGCGGTCGCGGTGTCGAGCTTGCCTTCCAGATGCTGCGCCACACAGTGGTCGAGGAACACCTTGGCGACCGTCGCCTCGGTCTTGCACTCCGCCAGCACGAACTGGGTGTTCTGGAACTCGATGACCTTGCGGCCGAAGGCCTGGCGCTCCTTCACGTAAGCGATGGTCAGTTCCAGCGCGCGTTCCATCATCGCCATCGCGTGGATCGCGACGATCAGGCGCTCCTGCGGCAGCTCGCGCATGAGCTGGACGAAGCCCTGGCCCTCCTCGGACCCGAGCAGGCTCGACGCCGGCAGTGCGACGTCCTCGAAGAACAGCTCCGAGGTGTCGGCGGCGTCGAGGCCGAGCTTCTTGAGCTTGCGCCCGCGCCGGAAGCCGGCCGCCTCTGCGGTCTCGACCACCATGAGCGAGACGCCCTTGTGCTTCTCCTTGGGGTCGGTCTTGGCCACCACGATGATCAGGTCGGCATGCTGTCCGTTGGTGATGAAGGTCTTGGCGCCGTTGAGCACATAGCCGTTGCCGCTGCGCCTCGCGGTGGTGCGCACGCCCTGCAGGTCGGAGCCGGTGCCGGGCTCGGTCATCGCGATCGCGCCGACGAGCTCGCCGGTGGCGAGCCGGGGCAGCCAGCGCTGCTTCTGCTCCTCGGTGCCGTAATGCAGAATGTAGGGCGCCACGATGCCCGAATGCAGCGGCGCCCCGAAGGAGTCGAAGCCGCACAGGCTGAGCTCGCGGTTGATCACCGCCTCATGCGCGAAGGTGCCGCCCGCGCCGCCATATTGTTCCGGCATCGCGGCGCAGAGGAGACCGGCGGCGCCCGCCTTGGTCCAGGTCTCGCGCTCATACATGCCCTGCTGGTTCCAGCGCTCCAGATGCGGCGTGAATTCGCTCTGCATGAAGCGGCGCGCCTGCTCCTCGAGCAGCACCACGTCCTCGGTCATCCAGGCGGGGCGGGGGAGATCGATGGCGGTCATCGCTTGAGGTCGCCCAGCTTCTTCTGCACCCGCTCGTCGAAGCGTTCGACATTGACCACCACGCGCTCGTGGGTTCCCCCGCCGATCGTCTCCTTCTCGTCGCGCGCCTCGACCTCGAAGCGCAGCCGCCGGCCCTCGACGCCGGTGAGCCGCGCCGTGGCGACGATGCGCATGCCGACCGGCGTGGCGGCGTGGTGGCTGACGTTGAGATTGATGCCGAGGCTTTGATGGCCCTCCGGCAGCAGCGCCTCGACGGCGTCGAGCGCGGCGGCTTCCATCAGGTTGATCATCACCGGGGTGGCGAGCACACGCACCCGTCCGCTTCCGACCCGCGGGGCGGTATGGGACTCGTCGACGACGAGCGCGGCGGTGCCTTCGCGCCCGATCGGCAGATGGGAGAAATCGACCATATGGGAGACTAGAACGCCTCCGCCGGCAATTCCATCGTACTCGCGGCC
>DATBBS010000474.1:0-27976 GCA_036270895.1 Xanthobacteraceae bacterium | reverse complement strand
CCTGTCGACCCTGAACAAGACGCAGACGCGCTTCATCGGGCTCGGCAATTTCCGCTTCCTGCTGTCGCGCGACGTGTTCTGGATGGTGGTGTGGCAGTCGGCGATCTTCGCGCTCACCGCTGTGCTGCTCAAGGCGCTGATCGGGCTGATCACTGCCCACCTCGTCAACAATCTCCCGGTCAAAGGCCAGCGCAAGTGGCGGGGCATGCTGCTCGTCCCCTGGGTCATCCCGCTCGCGCTGTCCTCGCTCGGCTGCTGGTGGCTTTTCGACCCCACCCACTCGGCCTTCAACTGGCTGATCCTGCTCCTGGGCGGCAACGAGATCCCGTGGCTGAGCGACCCCTATTGGGCGCGCCTCTCCGTGATCCTGGTCAACGTGTGGTATGGGGCGCCTTTCTTTCTGATCATGTATCTGGCGGCGCTCAAGTCGGTGCCCGAGCAGCTCTACGAGGCCGCCGCGATCGACGGCGCCAATGCGTGGCAGCGCTTCATCCACGTCACGCTGCCGATGATGCGCAACATCATCGCCATCACGGTGCTGTTCTCGCTCATCGTCACCTTCGCCAATTTCGACATCGTGCAGATCATGACCGCCGGGGGCCCGCGCAACATGACGCATGTGTTCGCCACTTACGCCTTCATGCTCGGCATCCGCTCCGGCGACATTCCGCTCGGCGCCGCCGTGTCGCTGTTCATGTTCCCGATCCTGGCGGTCGCGGCGATCTTCATCCTGCGCGGCGTGCACAAGCGCGGGAAGGAAATCGGATGACGGCCACCGCCATTGCGGCACCTGTCGCGCGCCGGCGCGCCGCGAGCCTGAGCCGCGACCGGCGCTGGGCGCTGATCGTGTCCTACGCGTTCCTGATCATGTTCGCGATCTTCTTCCTGCTGCCGCCCTATTACATGATCGTGACCTCGCTCAAGAGCGACGGCGAGGTCGCCCGCATGGCGACCAATCCATGGATCGTCGCGGACGGGGTGACGCTCGACCAATACAAGTTGTTGTTCACGCAGAGCGACTTTCTCGTCTTTTTCAAGAACACCGCCATCGTCACGGTCTGCGTCGTCGCCATCACCATGGTGGTGAGCATCCTGGCGGCCTTCTCGCTCGGCCGCATGAAATTCTGGGGCTCGGGCGTGCTGGCGGCCGGCATCTTTCTCACCTATCTCGTGCCCGACACGCTGCTGTTCATCCCGCTGTTCCAGATCGTGCGCGGCCTCGGGCTGCTCAATTCCTACTGGGGCATGGTGCTGGTCTATCCGACCCTCACCGTGCCCTTCTGCACCTGGATCATGATCGGCTATTTCCAGTCGATCCCCAAGGAGCTCGACGAGGCGGCGCTGATCGACGGCGCCGGGCACTTCCAGATGCTGCTGAAGATCTTCATTCCGGTGGCGCTGCCCGGCATCATCGCGGCGACGATCTTCGCCTTCACGGTGTCATGGGCGGCCTTCGTCTACCCAATGGCGTTCTTGTATTCGGCCGACCAGCAGGTGCTCACCGTCGGCACCGTCACCAGCCTGATCCGCGCCGACGTCTACAAGTGGGGGATGCTGATGGCGGGGGCGCTGGTCGCCGCCACGCCGCCGCTGGTGATCTACGCCTTCCTGATGGATTACTACATCGCCGGGCTCACCGCCGGCGCCACGAAGGGATGAGCCATGGCCGACGTTGCGTTGCGTAGCGTGGTCAAGCGCTTCGACGAGGTCGAGGCGGTCCGCTCGATCGATCTCGACATTCCCAACAACGAGTTCGTCGTGCTGGTCGGTCCCTCGGGATGCGGCAAGAGCACCACCTTGCGCATGATCGCCGGCCTGGAGGAGGTGACCTCGGGCGACATCCTGATCGACGGCGAGCTCGTCAACGATCTGCCGCCGAAGGATCGCGACATCGCGATGGTTTTCCAGAATTACGCGCTCTACCCGCACATGACCGCCTACGAGAACATGTCCTTCGGGCTGCGGCTGCGCAAGACCGCCAAGGCGGAGATCCGCCAGCGCGTCGAGCATGCGGCGCGCATCCTCGACATCACCGACCTGCTCGACCGGCGCCCCAAGGCGCTGTCGGGCGGCCAGCGCCAGCGCGTCGCCATGGGACGGGCCATCGTGCGCAATCCGAAAGTGTTCCTGTTCGACGAGCCGCTGTCGAATCTCGACGCCAAGCTGCGCGTCCAGATGCGCACCGAGATCAAGCGCGTGCATCAGAAAGTTAAGACAACGACGGTCTACGTCACCCATGACCAGGTCGAGGCGATGACGCTCGCCGACCGCGTCGTGGTGATGCACAAGGGCCGCATCGAGCAGATCGGCCCGCCGCAGGAGCTTTATCACCGGCCCAGGACGCGGTTCGTGGCGGGATTCATCGGCTCGCCGGCGATGAACCTCATCCCTTGCCGGCTGGAACGCAACGGCGCCGGATTGGAGGTGCGCGTCTCGGAAACGATCGGCCTGCCGGTTCCGGCATCGCTCGCGCCGCGCTACCAAGCGGTGGCGGGAAAGGAGCTGATCCTGGGCCTGCGGCCGGAGCACATCACCGAGCCGCGGCGCGGCGACCCCGAGGCGGGTTGCTGTTTCTCCGTCACGCTCGACGTCGTCGAGCCGATGGGGATGGAGACCATGGTGTTCTTCACCGTCAACGGCGCCGAGCTGTGCGGCCGCGTCGATCCCGCGGCCGCCAAGGGTCCCGGCGAGTCGATGCTGCTGCGCGCGAATGTCGAGCACATGCATCTGATCGACCCGGCGACCGACCTGGTGGTGTAGGCTCTCTAATAGTCGAGGCGCCCGCGCAATTCGCGGAATGGGACCATGACGCCCTCGCGGTACGCCGGGCGCTCTTGCAGGCGTCGGTACCACGCCTCCACGTTGCGGACGGATGGCCGCTCGATGTCCAGCTTGAAATAACGGTAGAGCGCAGTGCCGGCGGGAATGTCGGCCAGCGTGAGGCTGTTGCCGCCGAGGTACGGCCGCTCCGCGAGCGCCCTGTCCAGCAATTGGAAATGCTTGGCGCAGCGCGCGATCTTATCGCGAATGGCAGACCAGTCCCGTTGCGGCTCCGGCATGCGGTAGAAGCCCCAGAACACCCCGAGCAGGAAATCGGGTTGCAGCGCCGTCTGGGACCAGTCCATCCAGCGGTCGGCCTGCGATCGCTCGCCTGGGTGGTCGGGCCAGAACTGCCCGCCGCCGTGACGGGCGGCGAGGTAACGCAGAATGGCGTGCGACTCCCAGACAATGGTGCCGTCGTCGTCGATGACAGGCACGCGGCCGGTCGGATTCATGGCCCTGAACTCAGGCGTATCGAGGCCGCCGAATTCGCCACCGACCTGGACGTG
Organism: Xanthobacteraceae bacterium; assembly: GCA_036270895.1. Classification (GTDB taxonomy): domain Bacteria; phylum Pseudomonadota; class Alphaproteobacteria; order Rhizobiales; family Xanthobacteraceae; genus JAVDCA01. Next base: position 24,647 of record DATBBS010000474.1, on the reverse strand, counting down.
CCGATGCTCGATCCCGAGCTCGCCGAGCAGCCACATGACTTTTTGCACGTTGAACGAGCTGCGCCGCCCCCAGACCGTCAGCATGTGAATGCGCGCCTCCGCCGCTTATCGTCGCTCCGCAACCCCGCGTTCAATATTTGCGGGTTCCTCGATGGCGCCGGCGAGCTGGATGGCCCTTGGCCCAACAGCGTGACGACTGGATTTACTCGAGCGTGATGTTGGCCGCGCGGATCACCTTGCCCCACTTTTCGGTATCGTCGGAGATGAGCTTTGCGAAATCGGCGGGCGAGCCGGCAAGCACCATGCCGCCAAGGTCGGCAAGCTTGCCCCTCATCTTCGGATCGGCAAGGCCCGCATTGATCTCCTTATTGAGCTTCTCGACGATTTCGACGGGCGTATTTTTCGGCACACATACGCCGTTCCACCCGCTCGCCTCGTAGCCGGGCACGAACTCGCCCAAACTCGGCAAGTCCGGCAGCACAACCGAGCGTGTGGCCGATGTCACGGCCAAGGCCCGGAGCTTGCCCGATTTGATGAATTCGATCGACGCGGGCAGCGGATCGAAGGAGACCTGCACGTGCCCGCTGAGCAGATCGGTCAGTGCTTGCGATGCGCCGCGATAAGGGACATGGAGCAGGTCGACGCCGCCCATCATCTTGAACAGCTCGCCGGCGAGGTGTTGTGTGGTCCCTTTCCCGGCCGAGCCCATGTTGATCTTGCCGGGATTGGCCTTCGCGTAGGCGATGAATTCGGGAACCGTCTTCGCCGGAAAAGATGGGTTCACCTCCATGACATTGGGAAATCGCATGACACCGGCAACCGGCGTCACGTCCCTTATGAAATTGAAGTTGAGTCTCTCGTAGAGCGTCGCATTGACTGCGTTCGTTGCACCACACAGGAGGAGCGTGTAGCCGTCGGCCGGCGCACGAATGACCGCTTCCGTCGCTATATTGGTGCCAGCGCCGGGCCGGTTCTCGACTGTGAATGGCTGGCGGAACTGGTCCGACAACCATTGCCCCATCAGGCGCGCCGCGATGTCAAACGCACCACCGGCGGTAAAGCCGACCACGATACGCACCGGTCCCGTCGGATAGGTTTGCGCCCTGGCGACCCGCGATACCGCGGGGAGAAGGGCAGCGCCCGCTGTCAGCCGCATGAATTGCCGGCGGGCGAGCTCGATGGAGTGACCATCTCTGGCTTTCAGCCACCCGGCCCCATCGCGCGGGAAGGCCTGCACGCAACCGATATCCCGGATCCCTCTGGTCATCGGCTCCTCCTTGGGTGGCTGCTTTCCTTATTCCGGGAGGCGTCATTTGCGGCGCCGACGATCCGTGTCCCTGACCCTACCACCGATCCAGTGGTGAGGTCCGCCACGCCGAGGCCTGACGCAGGCCCCCGGAACTTTTGTCGCGTCCCCGGGTTGTGCGCACTGGCACTATTTTTACCGGGCGGCATCGCATGACGGAAATCACACGCTTGCACGCCCGCGCCCGGATGCTCTCGCGTCTGGCCAAGGCAGCGCCTGGAGCCCTGGCTGCCCGCCTGTCGGAACGGGCTGCCGAGTGCCTGAAGATGGCTGCCGAGCGCGAAGGGGAGGTGGCCCCGCGCCCGCACGACGGTCATCGTCCACGCCTTCCGGAGAGAGGGCGGCGGCCAGCACAACAACAGCAGCAGACCCAGCCCCTGGAAGGGAGCGGCAACGTTCCGCCAGGGCGCCGGAGATAGTCGTGCCTATGCGGGTCACGGCCGCATCGGACGTGGCGCTTGCCGATCCGCTCCCCGCAGGGGGCCTCCCGGAACCGGGAACCCGGTTCTTCGTTGGAGTCCCGGATTGAGCCAACCCGAGCCGCCCCTGAGAGACCGTCCGATGCTGACGCAAATGACCCTGCGTTTGCTGCAAAAACGTACCTTCGAGGAGGCCATTCACGTCATCCTCAATGACGTGATCGCGCTTCACGGCGCGGAATTCGGCAACGTGCAGCTCCCGATCGGGGATGAGCTCGTCATCGCGGCGCAGGTCGGACTTTCGAAACGCTTCTTGAAGGCATTCAGGCGCGTCAGGAAAGACGACGGATGTGCGTGCGGCCGCGCCTTGCGGCTGGGTGCGCCGGTCGTCGTCGCCGATGTGGAAAAAGACATCGAGTATGCCGCCTTCGTGAAAGACGCCCGGCGAGCCGGATATCGCGCCGTCCAGACGACGCCCTTCTTCACAAGAAGCGGAAACCTGGTCGGGCTGGTGTCGACTCATTTTGCCCAGGCGCATGAGCCGACGCCGATCGAGATGCAGACGCTCAAGACCTATGGCGGCGTCGCCGCCGAGCATGCCTACAGGCTGCTCGGCGATGTCGCGCTCGCCACCAAGGCGGAGCAGATGAGCGGGAAGCTCTACAACAATTATCCGGCCGGTCCGCTTTCCGTAGCCAGGCGCCGCTCGCCGCGTGCCCCGACCGTGCCCTAGGCCGTCGCCCAAAGCTTGGAATCGCCGTCGACAAGGAGTGTCGGGGTCGACGAGCGGGTGAGGCGGGTATCGATAGCCGCCCGCAACCCCTGAGGGTTCGTTCCCGAATGACCGTTGGAAACCCGATGGCACCAATCCTTAACCATGGCCCGGGCCCAAGCTCCACGCGCGGACGGGCAGCCATGTTCCGCATGATTAGCGTAATTTTATCGATCGCCTTAGCGTCACGTAAGAATCCCTGCACTATGGTGCCCAGACTTCAGTGAGACCACAGGTGGGCCATGCAGACCTATTTCTTTGATCTCGTCGGTCAAAGCCGTTCGGAATACGACTATCGCGGTCGCAAGTTTTCCGACCAGCGCCAGGCGTTTCAATTGGCGCAGCTCATCGCCCACGATCTGGAGGTCGACGGCGCGGACGAGATGGCGGGCTGGAGCGTCAACGTGCGCAGCATCGACGGCCAGAAGATTTTCGAGATTCCGATCAGGGATTCGGATCTGGTCGCCGGCTATTGTTAGGTTAGACCGGATCGGGCGTCCAAAAGCAGAGGGGCAAGGTCGCGGCGACCTTGCCCCCTCATTCATTCAATCAGGCACGCCCGGCGGTCAGCACGAGCGGCGGGTCTTGATGATCACGCGGCCACTCGGGGTCTCGATCCGCTCGCGCACGACGCGGCAGTCACCGTAAGAGTTGTAGGCCCGCACGCCGAAATCGCGGTGATGACGCCAACGCCAGTCGTCGTCACGATAGTGGCGATGCTCGCCGATCTCGACGCCGACCGGACCCGCACCGATAGAAACCTGGCTCTGAGCGGGCGCTGCGATGGTCACCGCGCCCAACGACATCAATCCAAGAAGCAGCTTCCGCATGGCATCAATCTCCTTCGATCCTCCCTCGTTGGCAACGCGGGTCGAAGCGAAATGTTTCGTCCGCGACCAGCAATCGCATGGGTTTTGTGTCGGGACGCGGTGAATTGCGGCCTCAAATTGTTCCCCGATTAAGAATTGCGCGCTGGCGGGCCTTTCGACCGAACCTCTGCGCCCCAGCGGCGTTCACCAATTAATCTTCGTTGTTCACTCCGCGTTCAGATCCATCTTTGGCGAGGCCGCAAAGGCGGGCGTCGCGTGAGGAGTCATCCATGCTCGACGAACAGCAGACCTTGGCGCTTCTGGGCTGGACGCTCGGCAGTGTGTGCCTCGGGACCTTCGTGCTCAGCGCGCTGGCGCTGCACTGAGCGGCGCGCGAGCCATGCAACAAGACCCGACATCGGCGTCCAGGGATCTCTTGAGCGCTCTCTTCTATGTGGTCGCGCTGGCCGGAATCTTGGCGCTGATCATGGCCGGATGGGGGGCGCTGGTGGCGGCGCCGCCCCGGCTGCTCAGCGCCGCGCAGGCCGAAACCTCGGGCTCCGGGGCACAAGGCGAGGTCGACGCCAGATTCGCACCCTGGCGGATCACGCCCGAGGAGGCACAAAGGCGATTTGCGACCCGCAGCTCGGCGCTGTTCCCCCCGACGCGGTTCCCGCCGACGCCGGAAAACTGGTCGCCGCCTTATGCCGCCACGGCGAAGAAACACGCGCTCAAGGACTGGCGCGGCGAGCCGCGCGCGCACGCGAGCGCGCGCGACATGTCACGCGCACGTCTCTCGCGGGGGACGAGCGCGCCGGCTTCCATGGCCCAGGATACTGCCGCCGCAACTCCCGCGGCTCACGCGATGGCCGATTCCCAGATGGGCGGCCGCTAGGCCGATGATGGCGTCACTGCAGGGTGCGCCCTTTACAGGATTTCTGAACAGACCGGTCCGGCATCCGTGAGAGGAATGCCTCCCAGTGACGGCAGGCCGACGATCAGACGCAGGCTGTTGACGCGAGCCCCGTGCTCGACTTCCTGCCCGTGCATATCCCGTCCGAACACCGGCGACCCGGAAAACCTAAATGCGGTTTCGTGTTCCGAAGGCTGTTCTCCGGCCCGTCGCCGCCAGCGGCGCCGGATCCCGAACTGCTCCGATTTATTCACGCTCCCGGCGCTCCTTGCGGTCTTCTGCGAACCGCTGGTGTCTGTTAAAATGGTCATCGCGTCGCAGGGGACGCGATGGGGACATGAGCGCCATGGCTTCGAATTCACCTTGGTCGGCGTTGGGTCGCAGCGCCGCCGTCGGCATCTGCGCGGCATTGATCGGCTTTGCGGCGCCAGCGATCGCCGATGACCTGCAAAGGTGTCATGACGAAAGTGGCGATTCCGCCATTGCTGCCTGCACCCGCGCCATCGGCGCCAAGCTGTCGAAACGCAATCAAGCCATCGCCTATACGAGTCGCGGCGTCGAATGGCGCGCGAAACGCCAGCTCGATCGCGCGATCGCCGACCACACCCAGGCGATAAAGCTCGACCCAAGTTTGAGCGAGGCATTCTACAACCGCGGCAATGCCTATGGCGACAAAGGGGAGAATGACCGAGCCATTACCGACTACGACCAGGCGATCCGGCTCAATCCAAAATTCGCCGGTGCCTTCAACAACCGCGGCTTGGCCCGGCGCCAGAAGGGCGACACCGCGGGCGGCGATGCCGACATCGCCCGGGCGAAGCAACTCGAGAAACGCTAGTGCGTTTCGGCCGGCTCGACCGGGCCCATCATCAGGACGGAGGACAACGTTGACACGCGATCTCGGAAGGGCACTGATCTTGGCGACGTTGACGGCGGCCGCCGTCTCTTGTGCCGACGCGGATGCGAGCGCGCTCGGCTATCGCGACATTCTGGGAAAATGGTGCAGCGCGACCGCGCGCCTCGAGTTCAGCCGTCAGGCCATGGGCGTGTACAAGTTCGCCGACAAGGCGCGGTCGTCCAACAAGGTGCAACGTTACGAGTTCAGCGCCACCGGCGTGAGCGTGCATTGGTATAACGGCGGCGAATTGACGAGCAGCGATTTTGGCGAGTTCAGCGCCGACAACCGCACGATGTTCCTGCAGTCGGCCGGGACTGTCCCGCGCCGGGAATATCGCCGGTGCTAAAGGCTCTCCGCTGATCGAAACCAGCGCTGACGCAGTGCTTGTCGGGGTATTGCGTCGCCGGCGCAAAACGGACGGCGATCCCGAGGCAGCTATCTAAAAACTATTTGAAACAGGATGCAGGGAAGGGCTTAAAGCTGCCGTCCCCTGCATCCCGCGTCCATGTATGTCATGATCAATGGACGAAGTGATAAATGACCCAACCGCCGCCGAAGACGACCGGGACGCCGATCAGGATCGGTATGAGCAAGGGCATTGCGTCCTCCTTGGGGTGTTATCGAAGCGGTACGTAAACGCCGACCGGTGCGCGCAGTTCCGCCCATGACTTTTCACTGATGTCGCGGCGCGGCGCGTTGAACCGAATTGAAACCTCGCGGCGCTGCCGGGAGATTACGCCGACGGGAACTCCGAAGTTCATTTCGTTTCTTGCGATTGGTTCCGATCGCGGCGAGCTTTTTTGCCGGAAACGTCACGCCCGGGAACGGCCAGCCCGATGCGTTGTTTCACGATGCGTTGTTTGCGGAATATGAAGCGCTCTTTTCGTGAGATGAGCCGCCACCCGCTTACCTGTCGGTTCCAGGAACCGGTGCACACCTTTTCGCGATGACGAATCGCCCCTCGGGCAGGCGGAAGGTTCCCCAGGAACAATCGCACGACGGAACGGGTTAACCTCACAGACAACAGGAGGAGACTGTCGATGAAGACATTCTTGCAAGCCGCCGCCGTGGTCGCCGCCTTGGCCGTGCCTTTTGCCGGCGCGCAGGCGCAACCGCAGGGCAGCGACGAGGCCCAGGGCTACGCGCAGAGCCACGGTTATTACTCGAACGGCTTTAGCGGCGGCTATTACGGCCGACATCATCGTTGGCGCTGATAGCGCGAGTTAAGTCTGACGTTTTGCACGAAACGGCCGCTATAAGGTCGAAAGCTCCAGACTTGTGGGATGGCCCTCGGGCCATCCCTTTTTGTTTTAAGGGCGCCACCCTTGCGGCGGCCTGAAACCGACCATGGAACAGACGTCGAGCTGCGCAGTTGTCCGGTGACCGCCCGAGGATTTCAGCTTGCTCGATTCCAGCACCGCCGTGCAGACCATCGTCGACCCGCGCGACGCCGCCGAGTCCGCGGGCCTGCGCTACGTCTCGGACGCGCGTCCCGGCATCCGGCGCAAGCGCGCCGGCAAGGGCTTTCGCTATGCCCGCTCCGACGGCGCCGCGCTCGACGCGCGCGCCAGGAGCCGCGCGCGCTCGCTGGTGATTCCGCCCGCATGGACCGAGGTGTGGATCTGTCCCTACCCGGAGGGGCACATTCAAGCCACCGGGCGCGACGCCAAGGGGCGCAAGCAATACATTTATCATCCGCGTTTTCGCGAGGTGCGCGACGGCGTCAAGTATAATCATCTCGTCGCCTTCGGCGAGGCGCTGCCCGCGATCCGGGCCAAGGTGCGCGACGACATGGCGTTGCGCGGCCTGCCGCGCCGAAAAGTCCTGGCGACGGTCGTGCATCTCCTCGACACGACCCTCATCCGCGTCGGCAATGACGACTATGCGCGGCAGAACGGCAGCTACGGGATCACCACCTTGAAAAACCGCCATGCCGAGGTCGACGGCTCGGAAGTGCGCTTCCGCTTCGTCGGCAAGAGCGGCAAGCAGTGGTCGGTCAAGATCAGGGACCGGCGCGTCGCCAAGATCGTCAAGGCGTGCCAGGACCTGCCGGGGCAGGAACTGCTGCAATATATCGACGAGGAGGGCGTGCCGCAGGACGTGACCTCGGGCGACGTGAACGATTACCTGAGAGAGATCACCGGCGGCGACATCACGGCGAAGGACTTCCGCACCTGGGCCGGCACGCTGCTCGCGGCGCTCGCGCTGAGCGAGGTGCGCCGCTTCGACAGCGACGCGCAAGCGAAGCGAAATGTGCGTGCCGCGATCGAGTCGGTCGCAGCCCGGCTCGGCAACACGCCCACGATCTGCCGCAAGTGCTATGTCCACCCCGAGGTGCTCGATTCCTACCTCGACGGCAACCTGGCGCTCGAGATCGTGCGCGAAGGCGACACGGCCTGGCGCGAGGAGCTGGCCGGGATGAAGCCCGAGGAGGCGGCCGTCCTCACGCTCTTGCGTGAACGTCTGCGCAAATCGGTGTCGCGCTAAAGTGTAGCGCGGCGTGATGAGGCGCGGCGCGTAAAGCTTCCGGCGTCACGCCGGCGAAAGCGCGTAGCGGAAGGCGTGCCCCCGCGACGCCATTGCGGCGGCGACTACTTCGCCATCTCCGGAAACGCCGGCAATTTATCGATGTCGCGCGCATCATGCTGGATGATGACAATCGCCTTGAGATTGGAGGCGATTTTCTTGATGCGCTCGACCGATGCCACCGTCTGGGCGCGATCGAAGTTGAAGGCGGGCACGCCGACCGAATCGTAATTCTCGCGGAAATGCACCGCATCCCCGCTGAGCACCACCGCGCCCATCTGCGGCAGCTTGACGAGCAGGCTCTGATGACCCGGCGTGTGGCCCGGCGTGCGCAGCACGATCACGCTGCCGTCGCCGAACACATCCTTGTCGAGCGCCAGGGATTCGACCTTGCCCTCGCCCTTGATCCAGTTCTCGAACGGCTTGAAATTCACACCTTCGGCCGGCTTCGGGCTGGAGATCGCATCCCAGTCGCCTTTGCCGATCAGCAGCGTCGCCTTCGGAAAGGAGGCCACCTGTCCGGTGTGATCGGCGTGATAATGGCTGATGCCGACATATTTGATCTGGTCGGGCTTGACGTTGATCTTCGCCAGTTGATCGACCACGCTCACCTTCGGCGCCACGTTGGGCGCGGTCATGGCGTGGCCGGTGTCCCACAGCAGATAGTCGTCGCCGTGCTTGATGATATAGCAACTGAAGACGAACTGAAGCTTCAGATCGCCATACGCATAGATGTCCGAGAAACGCTGGTTGACGGCCACGGGCGCCTGCGGCGTGCCGCAGTCGAGGCGCGCGAGCGACACGTCCGCCGCCTGCGCGGGCGCCGCGAATCCGGCGAGCGCCCCGGCGCAGGCAAGCATGATCCGTATGCGATTCACTGTTTTCCTCCCTTGATGAAGCCTGGAGCGTTTCCCGTGTGACTTCGATGCGGGTCGAACGCCCGTCTGTCTGGCGCCGCCAGGATACACGTGCGGGAAACCCGGTGGAATGCACTTCCGCGGTCCCGGCCCGAGGCCCTGCGTCGTCGTGGCCCGGGAACCCACGGCTGCCTTTGCGGGTTGTAGGGCACGGCACACAAGGAGGCGAAGGTGCGTTTCAGGCTGTTCGCGACGGCGGGCAATCGGCACCTTTGCGGGGCGCTGCGCCGGCCATGACGGCGTCGGGGCGGCCATCGGCGGAGCCCGCCGGGCCGACCGGGTCCGGTTTCGGCGACTCTCTGCGCGCCGGCCTGTCTGGCCGTGGACGGGCAGGGTGGGATCGTGTCCGCTCCGGTTTCAGCCGATGCGGGGCCGCGCTGCGCGCCTCCGATCTTCGTCTGGCCGGTCCGCGCCATCTTCAAGCCTGGCTGGCCGACCGCTTTCAACGGCTCCGGCGCGGCTGGAGCTCGCGCCCGCGCTGGGCGGCACCCATCCTTCTCGTGCTCGTGAGTTTCATCGTCGGCTATCTGCTGTTCTGCCTCGCCACCTTGTCGCTTACGGGCGGGCTCGTCGTCGAGGCGACCCCGAGCGCGCTGATCGTCGAGGCGAACCGGGGCGAGGTCTTCACCACCCGCGGCGTGTTCAAGGGCGACAAGCTTTCGCCCGGAGACCTGCCGCCCGCGCTCGGTCAGGCGGTGGTCGCCATCGAGGACCGGCGCTTCTACCAGCACGGCGGCATCGATCTGCGCGGCATCATGCGGGCCGGCTGGCGCAACGTGAGCGGCGGCCGGCGCGAGGGCGCCAGCACCATCACCCAGCAGCTCGTCCGCATGATGTATCTCACGCCCGAGCGCACCCTCAGGCGCAAGGTGCAGGAGGCCATGCTGGCGATCTGGCTCGAGCACCAATTGTCCAAGGACGAGATCCTGGTGCGCTATCTCAACACCGCCTATTTCGGCGCGGGCGTCTACGGCGTCGATGCCGCCGCCAAGCGCTATTTCGGCAAGACCGCGAAAGACCTTTCGCTCAGCGAGGCCGCCATGCTGGCCGGACTGGTGCGCGCGCCCTCGGCGCTGGCGCCCACCCGCAACCTGGACGGCGCGCGCGAGCGGGCCGAGCTCGTTCTCGACGCCATGGTGGAGACCGGCGCACTCCCGCGCCAGAAGGCCGATGCGGCCAAGCGCCAGCCCGCGACCTTGCGGCTCCCGCCCGACACCCCGCCGGGGACGAATTATTTCGCCGATGCGGCCGGCGCCGAGGTGAAATCGGTGGCCGGCGCGGCGCCCGGCGACCTGCGGGTTCGCAGCACCCTCGATCTCAAGCTGCAGGCGCTCGCCGAAGACGTCGTCGCCCGCCGCCTGGCGACGGAAGGGCGGGCCAAGAATGTTGGCCAGGCCGCACTCGTCGCGATGACGCTCGACGGCGGGGTTCTGGCGCTGGTGGGCGGGCGCGACTACGCGGAGAGCCAGTTCAATCGCGCCACCCAGGCCAAGCGCCAGGCCGGCTCGCTGTTCAAGCTGTTCGTCTATCTGGCGGCGTTGCAGAAGGGCGCGCGGCCGGACTCCGTCGTCGTCGACCGTCCGGTGCAGATCGGCGAATGGGAGCCGGAGAATTACGGACACCATTTCCGCGGCCGCATGACGCTGCGCTCGGCCTTCGCCAATTCGGTGAACAGCGTGGCGGTCCAGCTCGCCGACGATGTCGGCATCAAGAGCGTCATCGAGGTGGCGCGCAAGCTCGGTATCCGTTCCGATCTGCCCAACGTCCCGAGCCTGGCGCTCGGCACCGCGGACGTGAACCTGCTCGAGATGACCCGCGCCTTTGCGGCGATCGCGGCCAATGTGGAGAGCGTCGAGCCCTATTTCGTGCGCTCGATCGCGCAAGGGGAGCAGACGCTCTTTACCCGGCCCGCCCCCGCGCCGCGGCCCGCGACCGATCCCGCGGCGCGCGCCGCCATGATCGATCTGTTGGCGAGTGTCGTGCGCGAGGGCACCGCCAAGGCGGCGCGCATTGCCGGGCCGTCGGCCGGCAAGACCGGGACCACGCAGGATTACCGCGATGCCTGGTTCATCGGCTTCACGCCCGACCTCGTGGTCGGCGTCTGGGTCGGCAACGACGACAATTCACCCACCAAGGGCGTCACCGGCGGCGCACTCCCGGCCGCGATCTGGCGTGATTTCGTGACTCGCGCCGGGCCGATCCGGCTGCCCGCGCCCACCAACCGACCCGCGGTCGCCGCCGTGCCGGGCATGCCGCGCGCCGCGGAGTTGCGTGGGCCGCCCGCTGCGCCGGACGATCGGACGGCGCCAGGGGTTGCATCGGCGCCGCCCGCCACGACGGCGTCCGCTCCCGCCGCGCCGGCGGGCGCCGCGCTGCGCGGAAATCCCCACGTGCTCGATACCGCCACCCTGGAGGTCCAGGGACAGGTCATCCGGCTGTTCGGCGTCGACGGCGTCCGCGGCCGGCCGGTGCGCGATTTCGCCCGCTTCGTGGCGGACCAGGAGGCGGTCTGCGAAGCAGCGGTGTCCTCGAGCGCCTACCGGTGCCGGATCGGCGACCTCGACCTGTCCGAGCTGGTGTTGCGCAACGGCGGTGGCCAGGCGAGCGCCGATGCGACGCCGGACTTGCGCGCCGCCGAGGCGCGCGCGCAGGCGGCCCGCATCGGGATGTGGCGGCATCGGCGCCGCGGCATGGCGCCGACGATGGAGCAGGGGGGAGGAGCCGGATTCGACGTGCTCTCCGTTCCGGCGGGTGCTCGCTGAAGCAAGAGCCAAAACGGAAGCAGGGTCTTCGCGCGGGAACGGTCTTTTCGGATTGAAACCACATGGCATTTCCGTTTTTCACGATCGGCCATTCGACGCGCCCGATTGGAGATTTCGTCGACCTGCTGGCCGCTTCCGGAATCGAGCTGGTGGTCGATGTGCGTACGGTTCCGCGCTCGCGGACAAACCCGCAATACAACCGCGAGACGCTGCCGCGAGAGCTGTCGGAATTCCAGATCGCCTACGAGCATGTCGCCGAGCTCGGCGGCTTGCGCGGCCGCGCGTCCGACGTCGCGCCCGACGTCAACGCCTTCTGGGAAAATCGAAGTTTTCACAACTACGCCGACTATGCGATGGGGGCCGGCTTTCGGGCCGGATTCGAACGGCTGCGCGAGCTGGGCCGCGCGCGGCACTGCGCCGTGATGTGCTCGGAGGCGGTGTGGTGGCGCTGCCACCGCCGGATCATCGCGGACTATCTCCTGCTCTCCGGCGAACAGGTGTTTCATGTTCTCGGCCCGGGCAAGATCGCGCCCGCGAGCCCGACGCCGGCCGCCCGGCCCGGGCCGGACGGCGTGCTGGCCTATCCGGCGCAAGCCGGGGACGCGGGCAAGTCGGACCGATGACGGGGCGGCCCGTTGGACCGCGAGAATGCGATCGCGCCGTCGCGGGAGACATCATATTGGATCTTGGCTTGAGCGCATCCTCAGACAGGGCTGAAACTCGTGATGGCGCATCCGGCGCCCGCAGACATGACGCCTCCACAAGCCGCGCATAGTGGCGTAGGATCGCGGTGAGGGCTCGCACGCATTCGGAGGGACACGCCATGATTTTCGGGATGGACACCTACACCTTCGTACATGTCGTGATCAGCCTGGTGGGGATCGGCTCCGGCCTGATCGTGCTGGCCGGGCTGCTCACCGGCAAGCGACTCGACGGCTGGACGGCGCTCTTTCTGCTGACCACCGCGGCGACCAGCCTGACCGGCTTCGGCTTTCCGTTCGACCATCTGTTGCCGTCCCATATCGTCGGCATCATATCGCTGGTGGTGCTGGCGGGCGCCGCGGCGGCGCGTTACGTGTTTCATCTCGCCGGCCCATGGCGCTGGATCTACGTGGCGGGCGCGGTGATCAGTCTCTACCTCAATGTCTTCGTGCTGATCGTGCAGCTCTTCCTGAAGGTGCCGGCCATTCATGCGCTGGCGCCGACCCAGGCCGAGCCGCCCTTCGCCATCGTCCAGGGCGCCGTGCTGGTCATCTTCGTGGTGCTCGGCGTGATCGCGGCGATCAGGGCCCGTCCGGCCGCGATGGCCTGAGGCCCAGGTCTGCTTGACGCCAGGATTTTTCGTCGCCGCGGCAACGAAAAGCCCCGCCGCGGCGTTGAAACTTCGCTCGTCCCCTGCCTCCCGATGCGCGGAGCGACCGATGGCTTCCATCACGACGGACACCCGCGACGCGCCGCTCGATTTCGCCGACATGCGGCGGCGCATCAAGGCGATCTTCATCGGATCGGTGGGCAACCTGGTCGAATGGTACGATTTCTATGCCTATGCGGCCTTCGCGCTCTATTTCGCGGGCGCCTTTTTCCCGAATTCCAATCCGGTGGTGCAGCAGCTCAATGCGGCGCTGCTGTTCGCGGCCGGCTTCCTGGTGCGCCCGCTCGGCGGCTGGCTGTTCGGCTGGCTGGCCGACCAACGCGGGCGGCGCGGCGCCCTGATGCTGTCGGTCACGCTGATGTGCTTCGGCTCGCTGATGATCGCGGTGACGCCGACCTATGGGTCGATCGGGATCTTTGCGCCCATCCTGCTGGGCGTGGCGCGCATCGTCCAGGGCCTGAGCCTGGGCGGCGAATACGGCACCAGCGCCACCTATCTCACCGAGATGGCCGACCACCGCAATCGCGGCTTCTATTCCAGCTTTCAATACGTCACGCTGATCGGCGGGCAGATCTGCGCCCTGCTCGTGCTGCTCCTGCTGCAGAAGGTGTTTCTGACGCCCGACGAGATCCGCGCCTGGGGCTGGCGCATCCCCTTCTTCATCGGGGCGCTGCTCGCCGTCATCGCGCTCGTGATGCGGCGCAATCTGCACGAGACCGAGGCCTTCGAGGCGGCCCAGAAGGCGGTGGTGACCCGCGCGTCGTCGCTGCGCGCGCTCGCGCGTTATCCGCGCGAAGTGCTGCTCGTGGTGGGGCTGACCGCCGGCGGCACCGCGGCCTTCTACACCTACACCACCTACATGCAGAAGTTTCTCAAGCTCTCCGTCGGGCTGACCGACGACCAGACCACCGTGGTGACGCTGTCCGCCCTCGTCTTCGGGATGATCCTGCAGCCGATCTACGGGGCGATCTCCGACCGCATCGGCCGCAAATGGCTGCTGATCGGCTTCGGCGTCGCCGGCGTCATCTTCACGATCCCGCTGCTCACCACGCTGCAGTCCGTCCAGGGACCGTTCGCGGCCTTCCTGTTGATCGCCGCCGCCTGGATGATCGTGTCGGGCTACACGTCGATCAACGCGGTCGTGAAGGCGGAACTGTTTCCCACCAAGGTGCGCGCGCTCGGGGTCGGGCTTCCCTATGCGCTGACGGTGTCGATCTTCGGCGGCACCGCCGACTCGGCGGCGCTATGGTTCAAGTCGCTCGGCCATGAGAGCTGGTTCTACTATTACCTCACCGGCATGATCGGGATCTCGCTGGTGGTCTACCTCTTCATGCGCGACACCAAGGCCGACTCCGCGATGCACCGCCACGAGTAGGGGGCGCCGCGAGCCGTTGCGGCGGTCTCCCTCGCCCGCCTGCGGGGGAGGGCGGGGAGGGGGCCCCGCTAGCGCATGTGCGTGTGGCTTCCCCCTCTCGGCGAGCTTCGCTCGCGCCTCTCCCCCGCAAGCGGGGGAGAGGACGCAGGTGCCGCGACGCGATTACCACGCCACCAGTGAGGCGCGCGCCGTGATGCGCTCGACGTCCTCGGGCAACAGCAATCCGTCCTTCTGCAGCGCCACCGCGGCGTCGCGGATCTTTGCCGCGTAGTCGGCGGGCCCCTGGTAGCGCTCCTCGAGCGACAGGCGGCCGTCGCCGGTTGCCTCGCGCTCGGCCTTGGTCTTGGCGAAGGGCAGATAGGAGCCGTCGAGATAGCACAATTCGCCGGCGCCGCCGGCCGCCGCACCGCGCACCGACCAGCCGGTGGTGGTCGCGACCGGCACCGCCACGTCGGGCAGCACCACGCCTGTGGTTTCGTTGCCGTCGCGGTCGACCTTCGGGACCAGCACAGGGTAGCGGTCCGTCAGGGCGACCGGCAGCGTCTTGGTGATGATCCCCTTGGCGAAATCCGGGCCGTAGTCGAAGCGCGGCCGCGGGTTCGGCCCGCGCGCCGCCACAAAGCCCGGGATCGCCACGGCCGGCGCGGTCTTCTCCACCAGCGAGCCGTCGGCGATGCGCGGATGGCGGCTCGGCGGCGGCGGCGCGCCGTCGCTCACCCAGCGGTCGAGCGCCACCAGATCGGCGCGCAGGAGAGGGCTGTAATCCACATGGTTCGGCGGCATCGCGCACACGCCCTTCGGCATCGTGGCCTCGGTGCCGACATGGTGCGTGCCGGCAAAGTGGTAGATGCGCACATTCTCGGGCCCCGCGCCGTCGGCGCGGCCGAGCGCATCGGTGGTGACCAGCGACTGGCCGGACTGCCAATACTCGGTGCCCGTATTGGTGTGGATGATCTTCGGGCAATTGGCGCGCGCGCTGCAGCGCGCCAGGATTCCGTCTTGCGCGCCGGTGAAGGGATCGGTCTGGGTCTCGTAGGCGAAGGGGAAGCTCACGTCCGGATAGAACATGAAGCCGTGGCCGAGATTGACCATGCGGTTGGGCTGCGCGAAGCGCTGGTTGAGAAAGAGCCGCGCGGTCGCCACATGCGGGTTGATCCCCTCGAACACGATGCGGTTGCGCTCATCCTCGTTGAAGCCGCGATAGACGAAGTCGCGCAGATAGCGCCCGCTCTGCGAGGTGCCGTGCGCGAGCGCGCGCCCGATCGCCGACTTGCCCTCGAGTGCGAGCGGATTGGCGGTGCCGGCCTCGTCGGCCGCGTCATGGCGCAGGAACGACACCAGGTCGCGCGTCGCCGCGAATCCGATGCCGGACACGGGCGGGTTGGCGGCCCGGTAGACGAGCTGATAGATCGCGCCGATGCGGAACGCGGTGCCGGCCGGCAACAAGCGGACGGTCTGCGGGTCGGCGAATTCCCATTGGTCGGCCGGGACGGTCTTGGGCTCGTCCGCATTGCGGTCGCGCACCAGCAATGTCGCGCCCTCGGGGGTCGCCGGGCGGAAGCTCAACCGCGCCTCCTTGGTGGTGGCGTTGTTGAACAGGAGCTCGTCCCACACCGTCTGCTCGATCGCGCCGGACGCCCCAGTGGCCGCCGGCACCTCGATACGCAGCGCATTGTTGTCGGCGGGCAGGCCGGGAATCCATCCGCTCCACACGACCGAATAGCCCTGGCGCATCAGGAATCCGTTGCCGGCCTGTGCCGGCGTGCTCGGGTCGTTGCTGGCCGGCGCGCTGTTGAACTGGATGAGCGCGCGCTTGTTGCCGCGGTTGTTGACGTCGTAAAGCAGGGCGCCGTTGCCCTTGGCGAGATCGGTCGGCCGCAGGATGTAGAAGTCGGACGCATATTCGACCTGGCCGCGCGCGTTGCGCGGCGCCTTGTCGAGGTCGACGATGGTCGCGTTGAGCGGCGCCGCCGGGTCGAGCTCGCCATGGAAGCGGCCGACGACCTTCTGGTAGGGACCGACATTGCCGAAGGCCTGCCCGGCGGCGAAGGGCTCGGCGCGCAGGATCTCGATGCGGGTGACACGGGCCTCCGCGGCCGTGGTCAGCAGCACAACGCCAGCGATGATTGGGATTGCGCGTCTCATGGAGTCCTCCCTGGTTTTGCGGGATCGTAGCAAGTCAGATGGCATCTTGTCCGCGACTAGTTGCGGCCGTGGTCTCCCTCCCCCGCCTGCGGGGGAGGGCGGGGAGGGGGCGGCTTGCGCCTGCGACGGCGCCCGCCCTATGGGCGAGCTTTGGCAACTCTGCGCTTGCTCTTGACTTCACCATTGGCCCTGCGGCCAATTGCGATCGATGATCGACCTGGGTCATGCTCGGCGGCGCGCGCCGCGAGTCGATTTGGAGGTCGAGATGATCACGATTCCCGAACTCGCGGCGGAATCGCTGGGCTCGTTCCTGGCCGCTGATTTGCGAGCGCGATTTGGCTCCTCCCATGCGCGCGTGGCCGAGTTGGTCCCGTTTGCCGCCAGGCTTGCGCTTGAATGCATCGGGAACAGTGACGCCCTTTATCACAATGTCGAACACACCATGCTCGTTACGCTTGCGGGGCACGACATTTTCAAAGGACGTGCATTGCTAATGGCATCGACGCCACTCGACTATGCGCACTTCATTGTAGCGTGCCTGACGCATGACATCGGATACGTTCGCGGCGTAATTCGAGGAGACGGCGATGATGGCTATGTTGCAGATGGTGCTGGTCACACAATCCGCCTTCCGAGAGGGTCATCCGATGCCGCCCTCGCGCCATATCATGTAGATCGTTCGAAGTTGTTCGTACTGGATCGCATCGAATCAATCGACGAGTTCGATGCGTTGCGGATTGCTCGGGCGATCGAGTACACGCGTTTTCCCTATTCGGAATCGTCGAATGACAATCTGGTCGAGGAAGAGGGCGCACTCTTGCGAGCCGCCGACCTGATCGGCCAGCTCGGCGATCCGCACTATCTCAGGAAGGCCAATGCACTATTTCACGAGTTCGCGGAGATCGGGCTCGATAAGACGCTCGGCTACGATTCGCCTGCCGATCTCGTGTATAAGTATCCGCAATTCTATTGGAACAGCGTCTCTCCTCATATCCAAATGGCCATCCGCTACTTGAATGTCACGTCGAGCGGGCGGCGGTGGATCGCGAGCCTCCAAAGCAACGTATTTCGTGCGGAGCGTGAAATGTGCCTGTCGGGGCCACAGCTCTGAATCGGCGGCCACAGGCACGCGCAACGGAATTGACGATGACGCCCCCTAATCGATCGAGATCTTCGCCGCCTCGATCACCGGCGCCCAGGTCTCGGTGCTCTGGTCGATCATCTGGCGCATCTGCTGCGGCGTGCTGGCGACCGGGTCGGCTTCGAGCGCCAGGATGCGGGCATGCATGTCGGGCTGCTTGAAACCCCGCCCGATGGCGTCCGACACCTTGGCGGCGATCTCCGCGGGCGTGCCGGGCGGCGCCGACACCGCCATCCAGGTGTCGGCATAGACGCCCGGCAGGGTCTCGGCGATGGTCGCGACCTTGGGATAATCCTTCAGCCGCTCGCGGCTGCCGGTGGCAAGCAGCTTGATATTGCCGGCGTCGATGTTCTGCTTGTTGGCGAGCAGATAATCCGGGACCATGTCGATGGTGCCGGCGAGCAGGTCGTTGATCGCGGGCGCGCTGCCGCGATAGGGGACTTCCGTCATGTGGAAGCCGCCCTTGAGCCCCAATAGCTCGCTCAGCAGATGCCCGGTATTGCCCTTGCCCTGGTGCCCATAGGTGATCTTGCCCGGATTGGCGCGCGCGAGCGCGATGAAGTCCGGAAGGTTGCTGGCGCTAAGCCCGGCGCGCGCGATCACGATCAGCGGATACGTGGCGAGCACGCTCACGGGCACGAGCGTGCGCGGGTCGAAGGAAGACTTCTTGAAGACCAGATGGGTGATGCTGTAGTTGAGCTGCGTGCCGCAGAGCAGCGTGTAACCGTCCGCCGGCGCCCGCAGCACCTGCTCGATGGCGATGCGTCCGCCCGCGCCGCCCGGGCGATTCTCGACCACGACCTGCTGCCCGAGCAGCCCGCCGGCCCGATCGGCCGCGAAGCGGCACAACAGGTCGGCGGTGCCGCCCGCCGGATAGGGCACCACCAGCGTGATCGGACGGGAAGGATAGGCGGTCTGGGCCTGCGCGCTGCCGGCCAGCGCCGCCAGCAGAAAGGCAAGTAAGGATTTTCTCATGGGTGATCGCCCGGTCATCGAGGGCCGTCACGATAGCATGACGGGAGCAGGGCGCGCATGGGTCGTGGGGCCGCGGCGTCCCGGCGACATTGACCCGCCGTCGTGCCGGGGCATAGTTTCCCGGTCCCACCGGAGGCACCCATGATCAAGGTCACGCGCATCGGCCACGCCACGTTCGAGACGCCGGATCTCGAGCGGCAGATCGACTATTTCACCAACGTGGTCGGGCTGGTGCTGGCGGAGCGCGACGGCGGGCGCGCTTACCTCGCGACCCGGGTGGGCGACCTCGCGGTGCAGCTCGACAAGGGCGATGCGTCGCGCTGCAGCCGGCTGTCGTTCCAGGCGGCGCCCGGCACCGACTTCGGCGAGCTCCGCCGCGGTCTCGAGGCCGAGGGTCTGCGCGGCGAGTTGCGCAGCGATCCGAGCCCGGGCATCCCCGAGGTGATCACCTTCGCCGACCCGAAGGGGACGATGATCGACGTGTTCACGACCGCGCAGCCCTTCGGGCGCAAAGGCGCGGTCGCCGGCATCGGTCCGCTCAAGCTCGGTCATCTCGCCTTCTGCGTCGAGGATCCGAAATTCTTCGCCGAATTCTACATGCGGGTGCTCGGCTTCCGCCTGTCCGACTGGATCGAGGACTGGTTCGTCTTCCTGCGCTGCGGCCCCGACCATCACACGGTGAATTTCGTCCAGGGCAAGACCACCCGGATGCATCACGTCGCCTTCGAGCTCAAGGACTGGGCGCAGATCCAGACCGCCTGCGACTTCCTCGGCGGGCGCAACATCCAGCTCGCCTGGGGGCCGGGGCGCCACGGGCCGGGCCACAACATCTACACCTATCACCGCAACCCCGATGACCAGATCGTCGAGCTCTTCACCGAGCTCGACAAGATGATGGATGAATCGCTCGGCTATTTCGATCCGCGGCCCTGGCATCGCGATCGCCCGCAGCGGCCAAAAGTCTGGGGCAGCGACGCGCCGCGCGACATCTGGGGCCCGCCGCCCACGCGCGACTATCTGCGCCAGCGCGATTAGGGCGCCTGATCTCCCCCGCAAGCGGGGGAGGGGATGCAGGAGCCGCCGCTGCAGAGTCCGAGCCTGACAGGACGTGCTCATAATGACTGACCCAAGCCTTCGTCGCGAACCAAAACCCATCCCGCCGGAACTCGACCGCTGGAACTGGGGCGCGTTCCTGCTCAACTGGATCTGGGGGATCGGAAACAACACCTTCATCGCGTTGCTGACGCTGGTGCCGTT
Source organism: Xanthobacteraceae bacterium (assembly GCA_036270895.1). Lineage (GTDB taxonomy): Bacteria > Pseudomonadota > Alphaproteobacteria > Rhizobiales > Xanthobacteraceae > JAVDCA01. The sequence continues at coordinate 5,060 of DATBBS010000474.1, read as the reverse complement.
TTTCGGCATTTTGATCATGCCTTTCGTGCTCGGCGCGAAGGGAAGCCGATGGGCCTGGCGCAATGGACGATGGGACGACGCTGCGCATTTCAAGCGCGTGCAACGCTTGTGGGCCATATGGGGCGCCGTCATCTGGATCGGCGCGATCGTATGGTTCGGCGTCCTTTTCGGCGGCGTTTTCTACTCGCTCAAGAATTCCGAAGCCTATGCGTTGGCCACATCCAGGCTTCAGGGCAGCGTGGAAGCGGCCAATGCTCTCGGCACCCCGATCTCGACCGGCTTTCCCTGGGGCTCGGTCTCTGTCGGCGGCGGATCGGGCAGGGCAAGCCTCACTTTTTCGGTGACCGGTCCGAAAGCCGACGGCCGCGTTTTCGTGGATGCGATCAGGGAGGCCGGCGTCTGGTCGCTCAGGAGCCTCACCCTCAGGGTCGATGGCCGTGACGGCGTGATCGATCTGCTCAGGGGAAGAAGCGTGAGGCTCGAAGGCCGGGGCGTCGGCGCGACGGCGGCGGCAGACAGGCTGGCTTTACGCGCTGGCGCGTAACGCCCGCCGCAAACCCGGCCACCGGTTCCGTAAATCGCTCCTCGATCTCCTCCGCGCGTTCCATTCAATATCAACCGGTGATAGCATGCCTCCGGCTGCGGCCGAATACCGAGAATCCGGCATTCCGGCCTCACGGTGTGGACCAAGGCAAAGCCGAGGGAGGGCCGCGTGATCCAGCCCCGACGTGCCGGCCTGTTCGCGGGCATCGCGTTCGCAATGCTGCTCGGTCCGCTGGCCGCGAAGGCGGATGTGTTCGGCGACGTGTCGGCCTGCGCCACGCGAACGGATCCGGCCATAAATCCGACAGCGAGGTCTTGCCCGACGGAACGTCCGCCTCCCCAATTCCGCCGCGGCGACACGCTCGCGCAATCGATGCCACCTCCGCGAAAACGCTTTCCGCTGCGAAAACATCATGCGCTTCCGCGCCAACCGCCGCCGCCGGAGCCTCCGCCATCCGTATCGGCACCACCGCCGCGCGCGCCTCCGGCACGGTGACGGCGCCGTCGTCTACACGCAATGCAGGCGTCCCCACCGCACCAGCCGCCCGTCGAGCGGGCCGAGATGGCAAACCGATGAGCGACCGTCGCGACGCGGCAGAACCTTCCCAGGAGACTCCCGCATCGGGTGCCGAGGAACTGTGGAGCGTGCTCGGCCTCAAGGTCGCCCGCAAGACGGAGATCATCGCGCTGGCGGCATTCATGATCTCCGTCAGCGGCATCTTGTGGCAGTTGCTGAACTACGCCCGCGGTCCGGTCATCAGCCTGTTTCCGAGCGACCAGGTCACCATCACGGCCGTCAACAAGCTCGGCCGTAATTATGTAGGCCAGGACAATCTTCTCGCGCTGATCGCGACGATGGCTTACGCCAACGAAGGAGATACCGGCAAGAACGGCGTCATCCGGCGGGAATTTATCGCCTTCGACCTGGGCAACCGTCATGTCGAGCACCGGTGGTACGAATTCGGCACCTCCGACGTCCAGGACGGAATCATCTCGTTCAAACGCACGAGCGAAGCCAGCCCGCTTCCGGTGACGGCGGGTTCGGCGATCAGTCACGAAACCCTTTTTGCCGCATGGGAAAATGATTGCGAGAATGCGCCGGCGGGATGCGATCCTGGCGCCAACTTCGTCAAATGGGACGACTTCCTGGCAGCCATCAAGACGAACAATCGGCTCATGATTTCGACGAGCGCGGAGATCTACCCATTGAAACGTCTCACGGCCTCATGCGTGGTCCGCCTGCGCCCCTGGGAGATCGAGATCCTCGAGAAGGAGCAGTGGCTGACGGCCACCTGCGCGGAAGTCGGCGGCCCGGCGCAGCGGACGCCGCAACGCCGGCAGGGCGGTCCGGAAACGCCGAGGTAGACGGAATGATGCCGGTGCCTGCACGCGGCGTCACGACCTATTGGGGGCGCCGCTTGCGCAGGCGCGCGTGGCTGCCCGCTCCCGTATGCCGCTCACAGCGTCGTGACATGGGTGTCGCCGTTTGCGCTAGATCAATTCGGCCTCTCCGCAAGGGAAGAAACTGGGTGGTCGCGGCCGGCGGGCGCCCGCCGCGAAGAAGCCGCCCGAGCGAGCCCGCTCCGGAGAGCGGCACAGAGGCGTTGGAGGACACCATGCGCAAGACTTTCCTGACGATTGCCGCCGCGGCAAGCATCGCCGCCGCGGCCATTGCGACCCCCACACAGGCGGAGGCGAGATGGTGGGGCGGCGGCTGGCGTGGCGGTTGGGGCGGTTGGGGCGGCGTCGGCTTGGCGGCGGGCCTGATCGGCGGCGCATTGATCGCGAGCAACGCGTATGGCTACGGCTATGGCGGCTACGGCGGCTGTGGCGGATACTACGGCGGCTGTGGCGGATATTACGGCGGTTACGGCTACGCGCCGGCCTATTATGACTATACGAGCTACGCGCCGGCCTACTCCTATGGATACGCCCCGACCTACGCCAGCTACGGGCTCGGCTATTACGGGGCCCGGCGCTACCTCGGCTATGGCTACGGCGGCTACCGCGGCGTCTATGGCGGTGGTTACCGCGGCGTTTATGGCGGCTACCGCGGCTTCTACGCGCGTCGCGCCTATGTGGCCCATCACGTCGGCGGCCGCTTCCGCTGACGCGGCTGATCGCGCCTGCGCCACGAGGGCACAACAACCCGAAATGGTTGCGCGCGGTGAAACGCAAGATCGCGATCTCCCTCCCCCGCGTGCGGGGGGAGGGATGTTCTAGTCGCCACGGCGCCGCGCGAAGACGGGCGGCGCGCTAAACCCGCGCCTCGGTGGCGAGCCCACCCAGGGGTTTTGCGGTCGTCCGGTTGCGCACCAGCAGCACCAGGATCCCGCCGAGGCCCGCCGCGAAGAGCAGGATGAAGCCGGGGATCGCCCAGTTCCAGAACGCGCCGCGGTCGATGATGACGTTCTGTCCCGGCGAGTCGGCAAGATAGAGCACCGTCACCTTGTCGCCCGGCCGGTAGCTCGGCGGATTGCTGCCGACATGATCCTTGAACTCGACCGCGACGTTCTTGTCGGTGCGGAACCGCACGATCGGGTAGTAGGTGTAGCGGCTGTCCGAGCCGGAGCCGGCTTCGGCCTTCACGCGCACCACCGCGCCGGGCGCGCGCAGCCCGGTCGATTGCAGCCGGGCCATGTCCCGCGCCTGGAAAATTCCGACCACCAGCAGGATGACGGCAAAAATTCCGACAATGGGCGCGGCCTTCCTGCCGGTCTGGCGCTGCGTTTGCGCCGTCTGCTGCGCGTCGGGGGTGGCCAGGATCCTTTCGATCGGCTGGATCTCTGCCGGATCGATCGCCGCGTCGAGGCCGCGCTGCTTGCGCCATTCCTCGATCGAGAGCCGCTGGCCCTTCGGAATCAACAGGCGGCGGCCATGTGCCGCCAGATAGATCAGCATGATGGCCGCCATCGCAAAGGTCTTCCAGGTCACCGGATAGGCGGTGAGGGCGGTGTAGCCGAAGGCGATGCCGGGCGCGATGATCACCAGGCCGATCGCATCGAGCAGGAAACTGTTGGCTTCCCGTGCCTGCGTCGGATTATGCGCGGAGATCATCAGGGGCACGACGCGACCGGTCTCCTTACCGCGCCCCGAACCCGAGCTGGTGTCCGACTTCGCCTCGTGGGTCTGTCCATCGGGCAGGGTGTAGCGATACACCGGCGTATACATGCCGCCCTTGGCGATGACGCCGATGACGGTGCCGGTGGCGCGCAACGCATGCACGCGCCAGTAAAGCGAATTCCCCAGGATGAGGCCTCCGAGCCCGAGGCAGACCAGCGCCCCGAGGAAGAAACCCGCCTGGTTGTAAGCCTGGATGCCGCCGGCAATGAAATCGAACATGCGATCCCCCTGGTGACGCGGCACCCTACGCCACCAAGGTTAGAGCCCGGTGAATCCCTTCGATCGCCTTGAATCGGCGACGGAAACGACCGGCTAAATCCTGCGCAGCGGATTGGTCAGGGCAAGGAAGAATCCCGCCGTCGTGAACGCCGCCATCGCCAGGAAGGCGGCGCGGAATGCGGCCGCGATATCGGCCTGTATGGCGGCCTGCTCGGCCGGCGGCAGGGTGGGCCCGAGCTGGCGCCCATACTCCATCATGCTGGCGAACGAATGGGCGGCTTCCGGATTGCGCGCCGACAGCACGGCGAAGAGCACGGTCGCCACGATCGCGGTGCCGAAGGCCGCGCCGATCGAGCGCGAGAACTGCACCGAGGCGGCGGCTTCGCCCAGCCGCAGCGGCCCCGACGCGCTTTGCACCGTGACCTGCACGACGCCCATCACGGTCCCGAGGAAAAGCCCGTGCCACAGCAGCAGGCCGGCGAGTGCGGAGGTGCCGAGCCCGGAGGCCCAGAAGGCGAGAACCAGGAGGTCGATGGTCACCACGGCGAGACCGAAGACCGGAAAGACCGTGGTGCGGCCGGTCCGGCTCACCAGCCGGCCGGTCAACAGCGAGCCGGTCCCGATCCCGACAGTGAGCGGAACCAGCAGCAAGCCGGTGCTGGCCGGCGATTCGCCGCGCACCACCTGCAGGTAGATCGGCACGAAGGTGATCAGCGAAACCAGCGCGGCCCCATGACAGGCGGCCAGCGCGTCGCTGCGCCAGATCGCGGGCCGGCGCAGCAATGCGACCGGAATGAGCGGGGAGGGTGCCCGGGTCTCCTGGCGGATCAGCAGCACCAGCGCCACGATGCCGAGCGCGAACAAGCCGCCCGCCAGCGGCAGGGCGTTGAGCGCGACGCGCTGGGTCTGCTCCAGCGCGAGCAGCGTCGACACGACGAAGACGGTGAACAGCACGAGCCCGGCGGGGTCGGGCTGCCATGCGACGCGTTCCGTCGTGTGGGTCGGAAGCCGCCACGTGAGCAGGGCACCGAGCAGCGCAATCGGCACGTTGATCAGGAAGATCGACCGCCAGCCGAAAAGCTCGGTCAAGAGGCCTCCGGCGACCGGCCCGAAGGTGTTGGCGCAGACCGCGACTGCCGCCAGGTAGCCCTGGAAGCGCGCGCGTTCGCGCGGCG
>DATBBS010000473.1:0-9015 GCA_036270895.1 Xanthobacteraceae bacterium | reverse complement strand
CGAAGATGAAGGCTCCCGGCCGCGCCTGCAGCATGTAGGAAAAATCCTCCGCCCCCATCACCGGCGCCATCGCGGTGTTGACGCGCGCCGCGCCCACCACATCGCCCGCGACCGCGGCCGCGAAGGAGGTCTGCGGCGCGTGGTTCTCCAGCACCGGATAGCCGCGCTGATAGCGCAACGTCGCGCTCGCCCCGTACAGCCGGGCGGTGCCTTCGACCACCTCGTGCAGGCGCTTCTCCAGGAGGTCGCGCACGTCCGCCGACAGGCTGCGCGCGGTGCCGCGCAACTGCGCGGTCTGCGGAATAACGTTGTCGGTGTGGCCGGCCTGGAACATGCAGATCGACACCACGGCGGCCTGCAGCGGATCGACGTTGCGCGCCACGACCGACTGGACCTGGTTGACGATCTGCGCCCCGACGAGCACCGTATCGACGCTCATATGCGGGCGCGCCGCGTGCCCGCCCTTGCCTTCGATATCGATCGTCAGCATGTCGGCCGCCGCCATGATCGGGCCGGAGCGGATCGCGAACTCGCCCACCGGCATGCCCGGATAGTTGTGCATGCCGTAGACCTCCTCGATCCCGAAGCGCTCCATCAGGCCGTCCTTCACCATGGCGCGGCCGCCGGCCCCGCCTTCCTCGGCGGGCTGGAAGATCACGACCGCGGTGCCGGAAAAATTGCGCGTCTCGGCGAGATATTTGGCCGCGCCGAGCAGCATCGCGGTGTGGCCGTCATGGCCGCAGGCATGCATCTTGCCGGCGACCGTCGAGCGATACGGGACGTCATTCGCCTCCTGCAGGGGCAGCGCATCCATGTCGGCCCGCAGCCCGATCACCTTGCGGCTGCCCGAGCCCGCCTTGTGGCCACGGATGACCCCCACCACGCCGGTGCGGCCGATGCCGGACACCACCTCGTCGCAGCCGAAGGCGGTGAGTTTCTCGGCCACCGACGCGGCCGTGCGCTGGACGTCATATTGCAGCTCGGGATGGGCATGGATGTCGCGCCGCCACGCCGTGATCTCGGCGTGAAGATCGGACAGACGATTGAGGATCGGCATGGGGGTTCTCCTGCGTCCCGGCGCTCCGACGCATGATCTAGCACAAAGCACCCCCGTGGCGACGTCAAGGCGACGTTTGGCGGCCCCTTGCGCACCGCCGTCCCGTACCGCCTATTGACCCGGCCGGGGCCTACCCCTACAAACGCCCGCACGAGCGCGTAGCTCAGTTGGTAGTGCACCTGACTTTTAATCAGGTGGTCCCGGGTTCGAGCCCCGGCGCGCTCACCAACGTTCCTCACCATGAGTTCTGCATGCCCATGCGCTCATCCTTGTCTTGAGGAGGCGCGAAGCGCCGTCTCGACTTGTCCGCCGTAGCTCGAAGGGCGAAGGCGGAAGCACAGGCCGCGGGCAAGCGCGGCGCAAGCGGCCCCTGGTTCGAAACGGCATCACGCGTTGCAGCGCGACGCTCCTCACCATGAGGCGTTCAAGACGCCATCACACCTTCAACCGCGCCTTGATGGGCTGCCGCTGACCCTCCGGCTCATCGCGGAAATGCGGCAGCGCGTCGAGCTCGGTGAGATCGCGGATCGGCCCGTTCTCCTCGCGGTATTGAATGATCTCCTGCGCGCGGTCGGAGCCAATCCCCTCGACGGCCCGCAGCTCCTCGACATTCGCTACATTGACGTCGACCTTCTCGGTCTCGGGCGCCGTGGGGGGCGCCATGTCGGCGGCGACGCGAACGATGAAATGCGCTTTCACCTTTTCAAGCTCGCCTGGCGGCATGTCGCCGATATGCGGGACGCGGTCGAGGTCATCGAGCGACACGAAGGGACCGTGCTTGTCGCGATAGCGGACGATCGCCTCGGCGCGTGACTTTCCGATTCCCTTGACGCCGTTCAGTTTCACCATAGGGGCGGTGTTGATGTCGATCTTGGCTGGCGTGCTCATGCATGTTTCTCCCGAATGGATCCTGTCGGCGCGCCGAGAAAGCCGCACCCGGGATTCAACGCGGTTAACGGCCTGATCGATCCCGTTGGGCAACGCACGAAAAGACGCTGATTCGGCTTGGCCCACGGCGGAACCACGCGAATCGGCCGCGTGGTGCCGGCCGCCACGTACCGTGCTGCCGGGAACTGACTGCCGCGGTAGCGCGTTGGGGTGGTGGAACTCGAACCTTAGGAACAACAAACATGACCAAGTTTCTGACTGTCCTCGCCAGCGCCAGCGCGCTGGCACTCGTTTCCGTCGCGGCTCCCACCACGGCCGAGGCCCGTTGCGTCGGCTGCGCGGTTGGCGCGGGCATCGTCGGCGGCATTGCGGCCGGCGCCATCATCGCGGGCGCGACCAATCGCGGCTATTACGACGGCGCCTATGCGTATGAGCCGGGCTATGCTTATGGCTCCGGTTACGCCTACGAGCCGGGCTATGCCTATAGCGAGCCGGTATATGGCGGTTACGGGTATGGCTACCGCCATCGCCGTGCCTATTCGACCGGCGACCTGACCAACATGGATCGTCAGCTGCAGGGCACCCGGTAACTTCTGACAGATGGCGCGAGCCTTCTGTTTCGCTGCTGCTTTTCTGGGTTGAGCGTGCTCCGATTTCGTTGAAGTCGGAGCACGCTCGCGTTTTGTGGTGGTGGCGTCTTCTGCGTCGAGCAAAACTTTTCCGCATCGATTCTACGGTCCGCCCGTAGCGATCCTCCTCGGGTCACGTGGCTGGTCGGGCCCAGCGCCGCCTCGGCGCGCCTGCGAACAAACGCGCCTTTCCGGCGGGCCTGTATTATGCTGCGCGCGGGAGCCTGCACCGGCGCGTGGCCGGGCGGGAGTTGATCGCGCAACGGAGCGGTTGCGGGAGGGACAGCATGGCGCCAGCAGCGTTCTATTTTCCCAAGCAGTGGCAGGATTGGAGCAGCTGGGCACTGGGCATCTGGCTGCTGCTTTCGCCCTGGGCGCTGTTCTTCGAATATGAGCCTGCCGCCCTGGAGAACGCCCTGGTGGTGGGCGCCCTGATCATCGTGGTCGAGGTGGTGGAATTATCCGTCTTCCGCGACTGGGAGGAATGGATCAACGTCGCCCTCGGGGGTTGGCTCCTGGTCTCGCCCTGGGCCCTGGGCATCGCCAGCACCGCCGCGCGGCTGAACTTCATGGTGGTCGGGGCGCTCGTGCTGGCGCTGGCGCTGTACGAAATTCGCGACTTGCGCTCGGGCTCGGCCGGTTCGGGCACCCCTTAGGCTTCACCGGAAGTTGATCGCAGGTGCTGCGTCACCCGGCCGCGGACCCTGGCGCCGCCGGGGCGAGCCCCTATATCGCGTCACAAGCCGAACGCGTCCCATGCCCCCCTCCCCCCATGCGTTCGGTGCAAGAGAGTAACCCCGGTGTGCCCCCACCGGGGTTATTTTTGTTTCTGACAGCCGCCTGGCCGGGCGCAATCCTGCGCCTACGTTCAACCTGCCGCAAGAATCGTATAAGCGGGGTGATCCGCACGGGCGGGGCATCCCCCGACCGACGTGCCGCAGGATGGGGAAACGCAGGTCTCGACATGAACACGTCCAATGTCCCGGCCTCGGACGTCGTTCCGGAGGGGTTTCCCATGGGCCGCGATCTGCCGCACACACCAAGCCGCCTGCTTGATGCCCGCGCCTGAGCGAGCGAGGGACGCCATGAGCGAAGCGATCTGGCTGGCGTCCTATCCGCCAGGCGTCGCGGCGAAGATCGATCCGGACACCTATCCGTCGCTGCACGCCCTTCTGCTCGCTGCCTGCCAGCGTCACCGCGACCGCCCGGCGTTCGACTTCCTCGGCGCCACCATGAGTTTTGCGGAATGGGAACGCGCGAGCGGCGCCTTCGCGGGCTTTCTGCTCGACGGGCTCGGTCGCAAAGCCGGCGACCGCGTCGCCCTGATGTTGCCGAACGCGCTCGCCTATCCGGTCGCGTTCCTCGGAACGCTGCGCGCCGGGCTCACCGTGGTCAGCGTGAACCCGCTCTATACCCCGCGCGAGCTCGAGCACCAGCTGGTGGATTGCGGCGCGACCACCATCGTGATCATGGAGAATTTCGCCCACAAGCTCGCGGCCGTCATCGCCAATACGGCGGTCGAGCACGTCGTGGTGGCGCGCCTGGGCGACCTCGTGCCCGCGCTCAAGCGCTGGGCGTTCAACTTCGCCAACAGCTATCTCCGCAAAGCCGTGCCGGCTTGGCGGTTCGAGCGCTTCAGCATGCTGCAGGACGCCTGCAACCGGCCGCCGCCGGCCGCCTTGCCGGACGTCCACGCGATTCCGGACGCCCCAGCGGTCCTGCAATATACGGGCGGGACGACCGGCGTCGCCAAGGGCGCCGTGTTGTCGCATCGCAACCTGGTCGCCAACACGCTGCAGTGCCACGCCTGGATCGGCGGCAGCGTCGATGTCGGGCGCGAGCGCGTGCTCACGCCGCTGCCGCTCTATCACATCTTCTCGCTGACCGCGAACATGCTCACCTTCGCGTGCCTCGGCGGCTTGAACGTGCTGGTGCCCGATCCGCGCGACATTCGCCGCCTGATCGCGACCATGCGGCGCACCCGCGTCACCACCATGTCGGGCGTCAACACGCTGTTCAACGCGCTCGCCAATTCGCCCGAATTCGCGCAGCTCGATTTTGGCGCACTGAAATTCGCCATCGGGGGCGGCGCGGCGGTGCAGCGCAGCGTCGCGGACCGCTGGCTCGCCGTCACCGGAAGCGCCTTGGTCGAAGGTTATGGATTGACCGAGGCGTCGCCCGTCGTGTGCATCAATCCGGTGTCGCATCCCAAGGTCGGGACCGTCGGCCTGCCGGTCCCCGGCACCGAGGTATCGGTGCGCGACGATCTCGGCAGGAGCCTCAGCCTCGGCGAGACCGGCGAGGTGTGGGTGCGCGGCCCGCAGGTCATGCAGGGCTATTGGGGCCGTCCCGAGGAAACCCGGAACACGCTCACCGACGACCGCTGGCTGAAGACGGGCGACATCGGCATGATCGATCCGCAAGGCTTCGTGAAGCTGCTCGACCGCAAGAAGGACATGATCATCGTGTCGGGCTTCAAGGTCTTCCCCAACGAGGTCGAAGAGGTCGTGAGCCGGCAGCCCGGCGTGCTCGAAGCCGCCGCGATCGGCGTCCCGGACGAGCGCAGCGGACAGGCCGTGAAGCTGTTCGTGGTGCGGCGCGATCCGGCGCTCGACGAGAAAGAAATCCGCCGCTTTTGCGTCGCCAATCTCACCGGCTACAAGGTGCCCAAGCTGATCGAATTCCGCGACGAGCTGCCCAAAAGCAATGTCGGGAAGATATTGCGCAAGGAACTGCACTGACGTTGCGGTGCTGCGCCGGCCGCGTTGCCCGTCGGCCTATACGCTTCCGAAGATCCGCACGCCGAGCGCCGCCACCCAGACCATGAAGGCCAGGGACAGGGCGATGAATACGGCCGCCGAGCCCAGATCCTTCACCACCTTGATGGCGTGACTGTGCTCCGGCGCCACATGGTCGGACAGCTTCTCGATCGCGGTGTTGAGCAATTCGACGATCAACAGCACCAGCAGCGAGCCGATCAGGGCGAGCCACCAGCCGACGCTGCTGGCGACAAAGAAGCTCAGCGGGATTGCGATCACGAGAGCCGCGAATTCCTCGCGCACCGCCGCTTCGTGCCGCAACGCCCAGCCGAGCCCGTAGAGGGTGTTGAGAAACGCTTTCCAGAGACGGGTCATCTCGACAGGCCGCGAATGCTTTTCTGCTCCCCTCCCCCTTGTGGGGAGGGGTCGGGGGTGGGGGTCGTGCGGTTTTGTACCGCCGTGCCCACACGCACCACCCCCATCCCTAACCCTCCCCCACAAGGGGGAGGGACCGGAGAGGCACTGCCACACGTAACAGGCGGCGCGAATTCCGCGCCGCCCGCCAATCTTCAATCACCTGGTACGCTCACCCCAACGCCTTCTTCACCCGCTCCGGCGTCATCGGGCTTTCACGCAGCCGCACGCCGGTGAGCTCCGCCACCGCATTGGCGATCGCGGGCGCCATCAGCGGTGTCGCCATCTGGCCGACGCCGGTCGGATGGTTGTTGGACGCGACCACCTCGATGTGCATCTCCGGAATGTCGCTCATGCGCGGCACCCGATAATCATAGAAGCCCGACTCCTGCACCGCGCCGTCGTCGACCGTGATGCGCTCGAACAAGGCAAAGCCCAGCCCGTAGACGATGCTGCTCTCGGTCTGCGCCACGATATTGTCGGGCTGGACCGTGATGCCGGGATCGAGCGCCGTCCACACGTTGCGAACCCGCAGCGCGCCCGACTTGCGATCGAGCGATACTTCGGCGGCGAGCGCGATCTGCGTTCCCGAATAGTTCATGTAGGTGAAGCCGAGCGCGCTGCCGTCCCGCTTCTTGCCCCAGTCCGCCATGCGGCTGACCTTGTCGATGATGTTGACGGCACGCGGATTGGTCTTGACCAGGTCGCGCCGGAACGTCGCCGGATCGATCCCGCGCTTGCGCGCCAGCTCGTCCATGAACGATTCGATCGCGAAGATGTTGGTCAGATGCGCGATCCCGCGCAGACTGGACGTGCGCAGGCCGCTTTCCCGCGGCACCGCCTCGCCCAGCCGGTTCGGGATCTCGTAATAGGGCGCGTCGAGGCCGTTATAGGCAATGCCGTCGCGGCCCTTCTGGCGCTCGAAGCGCACCGGGTCCTGGAACGCGGTGACCTCGTCGCAGGCCTTGCGGTGGTGGAACGCGATCAGCTTGCCCGACGCATCGAAGCCGGCGCGCAGAAAATGCGCCGACAGCGGATTGAAGCGCCCGTTATGGACGTCGTCCTCGCGCGTCCACATCGCCTTCACGGGCTTTTTGACGGCATTCGAGAGCACGACCGCATCGTGTACATATTCCTCGTCGCGATGACCGCGTCGCCCGAAACCGCCGCCCATGAGCATGTCGTGGTAGGCGATCTTGTCGGGCGCAATGCCGAGCGCGGTTGCGGCGACCGTCACCGCGATCGATTTGGATTGCACGCCGCACCACAGCTCGCAGGCGTCGCCCGCGGGCGACACCGCGGCGACCGCGTTCAGCGGCTCCATCTGGGCGTGGTAGACCAGGTCGTTGCGGTATTCGGCCTCCACGATGGTGGCGGCACTTTGCAGCGCAGCCGGGGCGTCGCCCTCCTTGGCCCACAGCTTGGTGGGTTGCGACATGTCGCGCGCCGCCGCCGCGAAAACGGGCAGCGCCTTCTCGCTGTTGAAGCCCCAGGCCTTGCCGGACCGCGTCCAGGTCACCTTGAGGGCGTCCTTGGCGTCGAACGCGGCCCAGGGCGTCTCGGCGATGACGCCGACCCCGTAGGGCAGCGGGACGACCTGGACCACGCCGGCGATCGCCTTCGCCTTGGCGTCGTCGATCTTGTCCGGCGCCGCGCCTTCCACCGGCGAGCGCAGGATTGCGCCATACAGCATGCCCGGCACCTGCACGTCGATGCTGTATTGCGCCGAGCCGTTCACCTTCTGCGGCAGCTCGACCCGCATCACGTCCTTGCCGATGAGACGGAATTTTTCCGGGCTCTTAAGCTCGCTTTCCGCGACTTCCGGCGCCTTGGCGGGCAGCTCCGCGAAGGCGGCGATCTCGCCGTAGGTCAGGCGGCGCCCGGACTTCTCGTGAATCACCACATTCGGCTCGGTGGTGAGCTCCGCGACCGGAACCTCCCAGCGGTTGCCGGCATTCGCCAGCAGCACCTTGCGGACCTGCGCTCCGAACTTGCGCAGATCCTTGAAATAGGCCGTCACCGCGTTGCTGCCGGCCGTGTACATGTAGCCGAAGGCCGGATTCTTGTAGAGCGCGTCGTTCGGCGGCGCCACGATCACCCGCACCTTCGACCAGTCGGCGTCGAGCTCCTCGGCGAGAATGAGCGGCAGCGACGTCAGCGAGCCCTGGCCCATCTCGGCGGCCGGCGACATGATGGCGACCGTATCGTCGGTCGAGATCGTCACCCAGGGGCTCAGCGCCACCTCGCCGCTGCGTGCCGCGACGGCCGAGCCGGCGTTCAGTCCTGATGCGACTGTGAAACTGAATCCCGCGGCGCCGATCATCAGGCTGCGGCGGCTGATCTCGATCTTCTGAATCGCGATGGTCATGGCTCAGGCCTCCTGCGCGGCGCGCTGAATGGCGCGGACGATGCGCGGATAGGTGCCGCAGCGGCAGATATTCGTGCTCATGTGCTCGACGATCTGGGCCCGATCGGGCTTGGCGTTATGCGCCAGGAGATCGGCCGCGCTCATGATCTGGCCGGACTGGCAGTAGCCGCATTGCGGCACCCGCTCGGCGAGCCAAGCCTTCTGCACCGGATGGGAGGAGTCGGCGGACAATCCCTCGATCGTGGTCACCGCCCTGCCGGCGATCTGCCCGATCTGGGTCTGGCACGAGAAGGCGCGCTTGCCGTCGATATGCACCATGCAGGCGCCGCAAAGGCCGGTGCCGCAGCCAAATTTGGTTCCGGTGAGCTTGAGCTCCTCGCGGATCACCCACAACAGCGGGGTTGCGGGTGGCGCGGCCGAATGGGCCGCCTTGCCATTGAGCTGGAAGTCCGTCGCCATGTTTGCCTCCCGGGCGTGTGGTGCAGATGTCTCTCGTCCGCTCGGACGGGCGCCGGCCGGTCCGGGCGAATTGCCCGCATCCTAATCCTTCGTCGATCGGCTGTCGAAGGCCGATCCGGGTCGGCCCCGTGGGCCCGACGTTGCTGCATGCCCGCTCCTGTACTATCAGAGCCCGGCGGGGCCCGTGTGAATCGCCACTGGAGTTGACGCATGGCCAAATCGAACGGTCGGGATCTGCCGTTCCTCGTTTCGGGCGGCGGCATCGGCGGGTTGGTGACCGCCTATGCGCTCGCCAGCAAGGGTTTTCCGGTGCGGGTGTTCGAGCAGGCGCCCGAGTTTCGCGAGCTCGGCGCCGGCATCCAGCTCGGACCGAACATATTTCGCGCCCTCGAGCGCATCGGCCTCAAGGTCGACATGCTGAGCGACGCCTGGAAACCCGGC
>DATBBS010000472.1:0-4764 GCA_036270895.1 Xanthobacteraceae bacterium | reverse complement strand
GTAGAACTTCTGGTAGTCGGCGACGAGCGTGCCGTTCTTGACCGTCAGGCCGTTCTCGAAGTCGTGCTCGATGAACGCCATTCCGGTGTTCACGTCGGCGACCGCCCGACTGAGCGTCGGGCTGCCGAAAAACTTGGTGAGATCCCCGCCCGGGGCGAACGGCGTCGTCGGATTGCCCAGCGTGCCGGTCCCGAACGACGGGTTGCCGCGATCGGCCGTGCGGTTGTCGTGATAATATTCGTAGCTGAGCTTGATCTTGGTGGTGTCGTTCGGAACGAACGTCATCGTCGGATTGATGCCGTAGCGCTCGAGGGAACCGTAGTTGCGGAACGTGTCGCTGCCTTCGTAGAACATGTTCAGGCGCGCGGCGACGTTCGCGTTGACGGCCTGGCCGGCATCGAGCGAGACGCGGCGGTCCATGTACGACCCGGTCTGCATGGTCGCTTCGTAGATCCGCTGGCCGTCGGCGTCCTTGAGGGTGCGGTTGAGCAGGCCGCCGCCGGCGCCGCGGCCGAAGGTCAGCATGCTCGGACCTTTCAGGATTTCGATGCTCTGCGTGTTATAGAGATCGCGAAAAATCTGGACGTCGTCGCGAAAGCCGTTGACGAAGAAATTCGCGCTCGAATCGACGCCACGGATGACGAGCTCGTCGCGATTGCCTTCGCCCTGGTGCACCGCGACGCCCGGAACGTAGCGCGTCACGTCGGTGAGCTGCCCGAAGCCCTGATCCCTGATGAAGTCCTTCGTCAGGATGCTGATCGACTGCGGAATATTGATGAGCGGCGTGTTGGTCTTGGTCGCGACGGACGTGCTGTTGGCGTAGATGCCGACCGTGCCGGTGCGCGCGTCCTGCGTGTCGGCGAGCGCGGGCGTGGGCGCGGCGTCGGGCCGCGGGGTCGGCCGCGGCGCGGGACGGCGGCGGACGGCGGCCGTGTCGGTGCGCTTGCTGCTCTCGCCTTGGGTCCGGCGCGGCTTGCGCTTCGGCTCGTCGATCGTGACCGCGGGAAGCTGCGACGCGTCTGGCTGCGCAGCCGGAGGCTGCGCCGTCGCCTGCGCGCGCAATTCGGTCAGGGCCGCGACGGCGAGCGCGAGACAGCTGACCGACAACAGCGCCGCCTTCGCGACGGTTTCGAGTCGCTGATTGCGACCCACCTTCTCGTGCATAACGTCGCCCCAATGTCCGTGCTTGCGCGTTCGCGGCAAGCACGGATTTGATTAAGTAGGAGCGCGCGGAGAGTCCAGTTGTCGGGCGAGATTTGCCCTTAGAATACACCTAAATATCGCGACTTCCGACAGCGCTGTTGCCGAACCGCTTCGCACTGGAATTTTTCCAATGTAAGCGCGCTTGTGCGGTGAGATCTCGGGCCATCACCCGCAAAGGAAATCGGGCTCTCGGAATGCTTGAGAGTCGCTCTCAGATTAGACCCGCTCAAAACAAATACTGAAACGATTCCAAACTACGCGCACTTCCACTATCGCCGGCTTCTCTGTATGAGTGACGCATGTTGAGCCAGCGCCAAAGCCCGCCCCTCAATCCCGTCAGTCTCAACGCGGCGAGCTCGCCGGTCGAATTCGCGGCCATCACTCGCCCGACGTCGAACTGAGCGGCGTCAACAACAATCCACCGGTCCGAAGCATGAAAGCGTCGCATTCGAAGGTTTGGCTCCGGCTTATCGCTGCGTTGCTGACGCTGTGCCTCACGACCGGAATGGCGGCGCGGTCGCATGCGCAGCAACCGCAAGCGCCCGCGTCCGCACCGGGGCAGCCGGCGCCGCCGAACGCGACCATCGCTCCGAGCGAAGAAGCCCGTCCGATTCAGGTCGCACGCGGGGTGCCGCGCGAAATGTCGCCGTGGTCGATGTTCCTGTCAGCCGACATCCTCGTGAAGGCCGTGATGGTCGGCCTGGCCTTCGCGTCGCTCGTGACGTGGACGATCTTCTTCGCCAAGCTGATCGAGCTTTTTCTGGCGCGGCGCCGGTTGAACGCCGCGCTGGGCCGGATCGGCGCGGCGCGGTCTCTGGCGGAAGCACAGGCCGGGATCGGCGCGACGAGGAGCGTCCTCGGTCCCTTTTTGGCCGGCGCCCTGCGCGAGCTGCGGCTGGCGGATGACGCGTTCATCGAGACCAGCATCAAGGAGCGCGTGGCGTCGCGCTTCTCCGAGATCGTCAAGGAGGAGGCGCGCGACGTACGGCGCGGCATGAGCGTGCTCGCGACGATCGGCGCGACGGCGCCCTTCGTCGGCCTGTTCGGGACCGTCTGGGGCATCATGAACAGCTTCATCGGCATCTCGAAATCCCAGACCACCAACCTCGCCGTCGTGGCGCCGGGCATCGCGGAGGCATTGCTCGCGACGGGTATCGGGCTCGCCGCGGCGATCCCGGCCGTCATCATCTACAATCATTTCAACCGCGAGACGCGGCGCCATCTCGATCTCGTGGCGCGCGCCTCCGGCGCCGTCGGACGGCTTCTGTCGCATGATCTCGATCGCGTCCGCATCGGCGTGCGGTCGCGAGCGGCGGAGTGACCGGTGGGCGCTAACCTCGGCGAGATCGAAGACGACGACGAATTTGCGGAAACGCATGACATCAACGTCACCCCGTTCATCGACGTCATCCTCGTTCTGCTCATCATCTTCATGGTGGCCGCGCCGTTGTCGACCGTGGATCTGCCGGTCGACCTGCCGACGTCGAGCGCCAATCCGGTCAAAAAGCCGGACAATCCGACTTACGTCACCATCAAGGCCGACCTGGCGCTGGCGGTCGGCGAGACGCCGGTCAAGCGCGTCGAGCTGGTGCACACGCTCGATGCCACGCCCGACGGGGACAAGGACCGGCGCATCCTGTTGCGCGCCGACCGCGCGGTGCCCTACGGCGAGATGATGAGCGTTCTGGAGATCCTGCGCTCGGGCGGCTACACCAAGATCGCGCTTGTCGCGCTCGAAGGCACGCCGGAGTCGGCGAGATGACGGCGAGGCAGCGGGAGTTTGCCGTCGCCCGGATGTCCGGCCTGGAAATCACGGCGAGGAAGCCGGTCCGTATCTGGATCTTCGCGGCGATCGGCGCGGTCGCCATCCACACCGGCGCCGTCGCGCTGGCGGTCGCGACCCTGCAGCCCGAGGACGACCCCGACGAGCTCGGCGCGAACGCCATCGAGGTCGGGTATGAACGGCTGGCGCCGCGGGCCGAGCCGGTCGATCTCTCGGCGGGCCCTGACGCGGACGCGTCCGCGGCGGCGCCCACCGTCGCGGAGCAGAAAGCAATCGTCAGGGACACCAACCTGCCGAAGGCGGTGCCGACGGAAACCGAAGACCCCGACCGGATCGTGTCGCCCGAGGACAAGAAGCCGATCGAGAAGGAGCGCGAAGTCGCGGCAGCCCCGACCCAGGCGTCGGTCGGCGCGATCGCGGTCGAGGCCACCGCCGTCCCGAGTTCGGAAGATGCCAATGCGTCGGCGAAATCGGTCGCCCCCGAGCTTGGGGTCGCCGACAGCGCACGGCGCGTGCGCACGACGTGGCAGAAGGAGCTTGTTGCCCACCTCAACAAGCACAAGCGTTATCCATCGGACCGATCGAACCAGGGCGCGGAGATTGTCGTCGGCTTCACGCTTGATCGCACCGGGCATGTCCTGTCGGCGAGCGTCGTGAAGAGTTCCGGCGACGCCTCGTTCGACACGGCGGCGCTGGCGATGATCCGTCGCGCCGATCCGGTGCCGCCGCCTCCCCCGCTGGTCGCGGACGAGGGAATGGCCTTCACGGTGCCGGTCAATTTTCGGCGCCAGCAGTCGCACCTGATATCCGGCCGCTGATGCGCCGCGCGTGCGTGCGGGTCGCGCGCCATCTGCGGCGGGAGACGGACTTCAGGCGCCGTCCGCCAGGAACTTCTCCAGCGTGAAGGGATCAGGCAGGCGGGCGGGATCGCGCGGCGCTACGCCGTCGAAGCGCGACGCCTCGAAATGCCACTGGCGACGCGGCGGCAGCCCCCAGGCGCGGTTGCGCGTATAGGAGGCGTCCCAGCGCACCGGCTCGTTCTCGATATCCATCATCTGATAATGCGTGTTGAACAGCTCGATGCGGTGCCGGTCGGGATCGCGGAAATACACGAACAGCGCATGCCCCGGCCCGTGACGGCCGGGCCCGTGCTCCAAATTCCTACCGAAGCCGAGCGCGCCCGCGATGTCGCAGGCCTGAAAGAGGCGATGCGACTCGCCGACCGTGAAGGCGACATGGTGGAAACGCGGCCCGGTCCCGTTGGCGAAAACGATGTCGTGCGGGTTGCCCTTGCGCTGCATGAACACGAACATGATGTCGTCGCTGCCGTCGGCCGCGATGTATTCCGACAGCCGGAATCCGAGGCCGAGATAGAAGTCGAGCGCCTTCGGCACATCGGGCGCCAGAATCTGGAAATGGTCGAGCCGTCCCGGCGCCGCGCCCTTGAATGCCTCGAACTGCACGGTGAGACGCGGCTTCGTCTCCATGGTGGCGCACAGCTCGAGCGGCGTGCCGACCGCGTCAGACACATGCAGGGTGCGGCCCTGGTGCGGCGCCTCGACCCATGTGGCCGGCAGCTTCGCCTGGTCGAACCAGGCCTTGGCCTTGTCGAGATCGTCCTCGGTGTAGACCCGCAAGCCGACACGCTCGCAGACCGGCTGCTCGGAGGTGCGCCGCAACACCAGGCTGTGATGGCACGCTTCCTCGACCCCGCGCAGGTAGAGCGCGTCCTTGGTCTCGTCGCTCACCACGAGCCCGATGGCGTCGACGTAGAAGGC
>DATBBS010000471.1:0-2234 GCA_036270895.1 Xanthobacteraceae bacterium | reverse complement strand
GTTGCGCCTGCCGCCGACAGCAATAACGGGAGTATGCCGTGGTCCTGACCGCCGACAGCATCCTCGCCCGCAGCACCCGCCGACGCCAGACGTCGACCGGCTGGAACACCGCCTATATCGGCGCCAACCGCTACACCTTGGCGCCGGACGAGAAGCCGCCGGCCGACGATGCGCTGCACCCGATGGCCTTCCTGGTCGAGAAGCGTCCGGGCGCCGTCACCCGTCCGCACTTCCACCAAGCCGACCAATTCCAGGTGGTCGTTGCCGGTCGCGGCATGCTCGGCGACCATGAATTCAGCGACGGCGCGGTGCATTACACCGATGCCTACTCGGCCTATGGACCGATCGTCGCCGGGAAGTCGGGCATCTGGTGGTTTACCCTGCGCAACCGCTGGGACCCCGGCGCCCGGTATATGCCGGCTGAGCGGGAGGTGCTTAATGCGGCCCGCGACCGCCACCAGCACTGGGAACTCACCACCGAGGCAATACCATCGGCGCTCCTCGACGAGCTGTGTGATGCGACGGCCATTTCCTGCCGCCCCGTTCTCGAAGCGGAGGATGGGCTGGCGGGTTGGCGCTACCGGATACCGCCTCGCACCGCGATTGCCGGGCGCGCGCCAAGCGCCGGCGGTGGCCAATTCTGGCTGGTGCTGGCGGGCGACACCGCGGTCGATAGCGGCAATCCGTTGCCGGCCAATTCCTGCATCTTCGTCGGCCCGGAGGATCCCGCCTTTGCAGGCGCCTCAGGACCGGTCGGCGCTGAATTGCTGTGCCTGCAATTCCGCCACCGCGCGCGGGATTGAAGCCCAATCATTTCCGTGCGTCTCGGCGAAGGTCGACTGACGAGCCCACCAATGGTCGCTAAGCGTCCCACACGAAAACTGGTCGCCAGCGGCGTTCGTGGATCGCCCGCGCAGGCAGCTTCCGTGTTCTGATCTCGCCGCGGCGGGCGGGCGCGGGGCCGGGTTGAACAGGAGTCGTTTCGGCCGTACACATTCCGCCCAACAGTGGGAGGCCGGAACAATGACGGCAATCCTTGAGGTGCACCCAGCGCAAGACAGCGAGACGCCGGCGACCCCGGTCTTCGCCGCGCCGATCCGGCATCCGAGCGCCTGGACGGTCGCCGATTTTCGCTCGCCGGCGGATTACTCGGTCGACCTCGACGCGGCGCAGCTGCGCGACATCGCGGCTGCCATGCGGCGTATCAAAGCGGCCGGGATCGGCCTCGAGGGGTTGCAGCGCGAGCATTTTGAGGTGCTTTCGCTGCACCCGGTGGTCGAGGAAATCCACCGGCAGATCAAGGACGGGCGCGGCTTCGTGCTGCTGCGCCGGCTGCCCATAGAAGATTACTCGAAAGACGAATTCGGCTTGATTTTCTAGGGCATCGGCACGCATCTCGGACGCGGCCTGTCGCAGAGCGTCATGGGGGACCGGCTGGGGCACGTCAAGGACTTCAGCCGAGAGGACCCGGGGGCACGCGCCTACCGCAACAAGCAGGAATTGTCGCCGCACACGGATTCGTGCGACCTGGTTGGTCTCTTGTGCCTGCGCAACGCGCAGGCGGGCGGCGGTGTGTCACGGCTGACCAGCGCCATTTCGGTGCACAATGCGCTGCTGGCGGAGTACCCGGACGTGCTCGCGCTGCTTTACCGCGGTTATGTCCGCCACCGGCGCGGCGAGGAGCAGCCGGGCGAACTGCCTTACACGCCCCTTATCGCATCCCGGTGTATTCGAATATCGAAGGCAAGGTGTCGGTGCGCTATGTGCGCTCCTACATCGAGGCAGGTGAGGCAGCGGCCGGACGGCCGATGGGCGCGGCGGAACGCGCCATCATTGACACGTTCGAGGCGGTGACGAAGCGACCGGAACTCATGCTCGAATTCACGCTTCAGCCGGGCGAAGCGTATTTCATCAACAACTACACGATCCTGCATGCGCGCACCGCGTTCGACGATGGCGACGCGCCGGAGGACGCGCGTCGCCACTTGTTGCGGCTGTGGCTCGACGCGCCAATCCGGCCCGTGCATCCCTACATCCGTAGCCGCGGCATCCTGCCGGTAGCAGGCCGCACGCCATCTTTCGACTGGGGCAGCGTCACGGCCGTCCGTCACTGAGCAAGCAATTGCCGCCCGCTTTCCGAGGCCGGCACCGGCCAAAAGTCAGGTGTGTCCGTGGAGACGGGCGTCGAGCTACTTAGCCGATCGTCCTGTTGCGGCCAGCTGGATGGCTTCACT
>DATBBS010000470.1:0-18989 GCA_036270895.1 Xanthobacteraceae bacterium | reverse complement strand
CGCTCTATCGCTGGAAGGGTTTCGACGATGCCGCTATGGAAGAGCTGTGGGGCGCGCGAATCGCGGACGAATGGGAAGCCGTCGATGCGCAACGCGAGCATTGCAACGTGATCATCACCGCGAGCGGACCGTGACGCTGCCACCTGGCGCGGATGGCGGCCGGCCTCGCCTGCTGTATGTCGTGACGGAGGACTGGTTCTTCCTGTCGCATCGCCTGCCGATGGCGCGCGCCGCGCAGGCGGCAGGCTTCGAGGTCCATGTTGCGACCAACGTGGCGGACGGCGCGGCCGCCATCGCGCGGGAGGGCTTTGTTCTGCACCCGGTTCGTTTCCGGCGCGGACGGCTCTCGCCCTTCGCGACGCTCGCGACCATCCTGGCGTTGCGGCGCATTTACCGCGACGTCGCACCCGACCTCGTTCATCACGTCGCGCTGCAGCCGACGATCCTCGGTTCGCTGGCGGCGCTCGGCCGGCCGGTCGCCCGCGTCAACGCCATCACCGGGCTCGGCTATGCGTTCATCTCGGATTCGGCAAGGGCGCGTGTCGTGCGTGCCGCGATTGGCATGCTTCTGAGGCGTCTTCTCGATCGCGACCGTAGCGTCGCGCTGGTGCAAAATCCGGACGATCGTGATCTGCTTTGCGGCCTCGGGCTCGCCGCCGAACGCATCGTTCTGATTCCGGGCTCGGGCGTCGATGTCGTCCGGCTCACGCCGATGCCGGAACCGCCAGGTCCGGTGACGACGGCCTTCGTGGGCCGCCTGCTCGACGACAAGGGAATCCGCATCCTGATCGCCGCCCACCGGCTGTTGCGACAGAAGGGCGTGGCGCTCGAGCTGCTGATCGCCGGAACGCCCGATCCGGCCAATCCGGCTTCCGTCTCGCAAGCCGAAGCCGTGGCCTGGGGACATGAGCCTGGCATCACCTGGCTCGGCCATGTCGACGATATCGCGACCGTCTGGGCGCGTGCCCATATGGCGGTCCTGCCGTCGCGGCGTGAAGGACTGCCGAAGAGCCTGCTGGAAGCCGCGGCCTGCGGCCGGCCGATGGTGGCGACCGATGTGCCCGGCTGCCGCGAGGTTGCGATCCCGAACCAGACCGGCCTCCTGGTGCCGCCCGATGACGCTGATGCGCTCGCCGCAGCCATAGAGGAACTGGCGCGCAGCCCCGAACTTCGCGCGCGTTTCGGGCGCGCGGCGCGGCAGCTCGCGGAAGAGCGATTCGCCGCCGACGCGATTGGCCGATCCGTCGCGAAGCTCTATTTACGTTTGGCCGACAAGTCCGCTTAGACCGTTTTCCGACTTGGGATTGCCCCAGAGTTGGAAGATAAAGATAAAGCGCAGAGCGGTCTTGTCCAGTTGAGTGAATCCGAAGTTTCGCATCGCCCGTCCAATGGCCCGTTCCGTGTCATCGAATGCACTCCATCGGAAGCGGCTGCGGGTCCTCTTGTCGGAGGGCTCAAGCACCTCGGCGCGTCAGGCGCTCACCGTGCTCGCCCGACAGGGGCACGAGGTCGAAATCTGCGATCCCGACCCGCATTGCCTAACCCGCTTCTCGCGCATCTCGGCGCGGTTTCACCGCTGCCCGCCGTTGCGCGATGATCCGTTCGGCTATCTTGCCTTCATCGAGAATCTGGTGGCAACGCGCGCGTTCGACGTGCTGCTGCCAATTCACGAGCAGGGATTCCTGTTTGCGCGCCGGCCCGAGCGGGTCGCGGCGCGGGTCGCGATAGCCTTGCCGAGCTTCGAAAGTTATCGGACAGCGCTGAGCAAGGCCGGCTTCAGCCGGCTGCTGGATGAGCTGGGACTGGCGCAGCCGCCGACGCGCGTCCTGACCTGGGCGGAGCTGCCGGCGGACTTTGAGTACCCATGTGTCGTCAAATCGCCGTTCGGCACCGCGAGCCGAGGCACGATGGTACTGCGTGCCGCGGCCGATCTTCTCGTCGCGCGGCGCGCATTCCGCGAGGCCGGGCTCGCCGGCGACGAAGTGCTGCTGCAGGACTTCATCCCCGGCGCAATCGAGCATGCGCAGGGGGTTTTTTGCCGCGGCGAGTTGGTCGGCTTCCACGCCTATCGGCAGCTTCGCGCAGGCGCCGGTGGCGGCGACGCCATCAAGGAAAGTATCCGTCGACCGCAAGTCCGGACGCACCTCGCGCGCATTGGCGGGCGCCTCAATTGGCACGGCGCGCTCTCCATCGATTACATCCTGCATGCACGCGAGAAGGCGCCGTTCTACATCGACTGCAACCCGCGTCTGGTCGAGCCGATGAGCGCGACGCTGTCCGGAGTTGATCTCATGAGCCTGCTACTCGCCGTTTCACTCGGCGAACGCCCCGCGCCAATCCCTGACCGCAGTGTGGGCACGCGCACGCATCTTGGAATTCAGGCGCTGCTGGGACGCGCGCTCACAGGTGGTACACGCCGCGATACGTTTCGCGAGGCTTGCAATTTGTTCATGCGTCGTGGACCTTATGCCGGCAGCATCGAGGAGCTCACGCCAATGGCCGAAGATTGGCTGAGCGCCGTCCCTTTGATCATGACGGCGCTTGTCTTGCTCGTCCGCCCACGGGCCGCTGCGAGCCTGCAGAGCAAAGGTTGGGGAGCGCACCTGCTCGATACCCGCGCGATCGAATTGATCGAACAGGGGCTCGTGGAATGTCCGACCTGAGCCCTCGCCGGTCGTACGGCGCGCCCAGCGCCG
Organism: Xanthobacteraceae bacterium; assembly: GCA_036270895.1. Taxonomy (GTDB): domain Bacteria; phylum Pseudomonadota; class Alphaproteobacteria; order Rhizobiales; family Xanthobacteraceae; genus JAVDCA01. The sequence continues at coordinate 16,293 of DATBBS010000470.1, read as the reverse complement.
CGCCGCCAGTGCGCTCGCTGGTGACCGGCGGCAGCGGCTTCCTGGGTCGTCACCTGGTGATGGCGCTCGCGCAGGCCGGACACGCGGTGTGCGTCCTCGATCCAGTCACGCCCGAGCATCTGCCGGACAAAGTGCACCATTGGGCGGGCTCTGTCACAGATCCGGCCGTCGCGCGGCGCGCGCTCGAGGGAATCGACTATGTCTTTCATCTCGCCGGCATCGCCCATCTGTGGGCGCCCGGCCGTGATGATCTCGATCGCATCAACCGTCACGGTACCGTCGTTATGCTCGCCGCCGCCAAAGCGATGGCGGTGCGACGTTTCGTTCATTGCTCGAGTTATACGTTCCTTCTGCCGGCGCGGAAGATCGCGCGCCCGATCGACGAGGCGATCTCGGTCGATCCCGTCGACATCGCGGGACCGTACAGCCGATCCAAATATCGCGCCGAAGAGGCCGCGCGGGCGACTGTCGGCACCGGGCAGGACGTCGTGATCGTCAATCCGACAGTCCTTGTCGGACCGGATGACCGCAATCTCACTCCGCCGGCTGCCATGCTGGCACACTTCCTTTCAGCGCGCATCGCGTGCTACGTCGACGTTGTGCTCAACATCGCGCATGTGCAGGACGTTGCGGCCGGCATGATTCTCGCAGCCGAGCGCGGACGCGCGGGCGAGCGCTACATCCTCGGCGGCGAAAACCTGACCCTGGGCGAGCTGCTTGATGTGCTGTATCGCGTCAGCGGTCGCGTCAGACCACGGTTGCGCGTCCCTTCTGTCCTGGCCGTCGTGGCGGGCCACGCTGTCGAGTTCATCGCCACCTATCTCACGCGCCGCGCTCCGCGTGTGACCGCCGAAGGCGTGCGGTTGGCGCTGCGCTCAGCGCCGTTCGACATTGGCAAGGCGCGGCGTGAGCTCGGCTATGCGCCGCGACCGGCCGAATTCGCAATTGCTGATGCGATCCAGTGGATTCTCGAGGAGGCCAATGCTCGGACGGGAGACAATGCTGTTGCGCAGGAGATGTGAGGCCGCGCCTGTGAGCGGATGGCCGTCAGCGCATCGCATGCTTGTGCGCAATCTTTCTGACGAAAGGCGGACGCGTGGCGCGAATTGACAATCCCCCGATCGCACTGCATTGAGGCGCAAATCTGGGAACCGCATGACTTACGGATGGATCGAGCAGATCGGGCGATCGAACGGGTCGCTTCGGCGGTTCTGTGGGCTGCCGCTTTCGGCATCGGCTCGCGACGATCGTCGCAATAGACGATCGTGACAGCGAGCCCGAGAACATGATGGCGGGTCTTGGACCGATGACGGACTCCCTCTTGGTTCTCATGATCGCTCTTGCGGCGAGCGCCGGCCTCATCGTGCTGCTCAAGCCTATGCTCGCCCGCTACGCGATGGCGCGACCGAATGCCCGCTCGTCGCACAAGATACCCACCCCGCAGGGAGGTGGGATCGCGGTCGTGGCTGCGACATTCGCGGGCGTGCTTGCGGCCGCTGCATTTGGGGCCATCACCCCCGACATACTGCGCGCCTTGTGGTCGCTGGCCGCCGCTGTCCTGCTGCTCGTGGGTGTCGGCGCGTGCGACGATATCTTTCACATGCCGGTCGGACCGCGGCTCATCCTGCAATTCGTCGCCGTCGGCCTTGTGCTGGCCGCATTGCCTGATGACGCCCGCGTCATCCCACAGCTGCCGTGGTGGCTCGAGCGCGCAGGTCTGCTCATCGGCGGAGTCTATGTGGTCAACCTCGTCAACTTCATGGACGGCATCGATTGGATGACCGTGGCTGAGGTGGTGCCGGTGACGGCGGGGCTTTGCGCCCTGTTTTGGTTCGGCGCGTTGCCGCTGCGGGAATCGATCGTCGCTGCCGCCATGCTCGGCGCCGTCGCGGGCTTCGCGCCATTCAACCGGCCAGTCGCCAAGCTGTTTCTCGGCGACGTCGGCAGCCTGCCGGTCGGGCTTTTGCTGTTCTGGCTTCTGCTGCAGCTCGCCACGCGCGGTCATGTGGCGGCGGCGCTGCTGCTGCCGCTCTATTACCTGGCGGATGCGACCGTCACCCTGGGGCGCCGCTTCGCTACCGGCGAGAACGTGCTGCAGGCACACCGCTCGCATTTCTACCAGCGCGCCCTCGATCTCGGCTTTTCGGTCGGCGAGGTGGTCGGTCGGGTCTTCCTGGCCAATCTCATGCTGGCCGCATTGGCGGTCGCGTCCGTCAGCGTCTCCTCGGCATGGGCACGGATCGCCGCGCTGGCGATCGGCGTCGCGGTGGTGGCGTGGCTGCTTGTCGACCTGGCGCGGGGCAAGCGATGACCCGCGTGTTGGTGACCGGCGCGACCGGCTTTGTGGGCCGTCCGCTGGTCGCCCACCTGGCGGCGACGGGTTACGGCGTGCGGGCGGTCGTGCGGCGCAGCCCCTCCCCGCCCCTGACTGCCAGCGTCGAGGTGACGCAAGGCGACCTCGGCGAGCCGATCGCCTGGGAGCCGCAGCTCCGCGCCGTCGATGCCGTCGTGCATCTCGCCGGCATCGCGCACGCGAGTCGGGGCATCGCGCAAGCGCGCTATGACCAGATCAACCACCAGGCGACCGCCGCGCTTGCGCGTGCGGCCGCGCGCGCCGGCGTGAAGCACTTCGTCTTCGTCTCTTCGGTGCGTGCCCAGAGCGGCCCCGCCGCCGACCATGTCCTGACCGAGCGCGACGCCCCCCGACCGAGCGACCCCTATGGGCGCTCGAAGCTCGCGGCCGAAGCCGCCGTCGCCGCCTCCGGCGTTCCATTCACCATTCTGCGCCCGGTGCTGATCTACGGGCCGTCCCTCAAAGGCAATCTCGCGACGCTCGCGCGGCTGGCGTCCTGGCCGCTTCCGCTGCCGTTCGGCGCCTTCGCCAATCGCCGGTCGCTTTTGGGCATCGACAACCTCGTCAGCGCGATCATGTTCGTTCTGCAAAATCCGGCGACGCGCGGCGAGATTTTCCTGGTCGCCGATCGCACGCCGATCTCGCTCGCCGAGATCGTCACCGCGTTCTGCCACGGCGTCGGGCGCCGGCCGCACCTTTTTTCGATGCCGCCGCGGCCGATGGAAACCATTGTGCGCCTCGCGGGCGGCGCGGCGCTGTGGGAGCGGATCGGAGGCGAGCTCGTCGTCGACCCCGCCAAGCTGATGGCCGCCGGCTGGTCGCCCGCGACGGACACCAAGGCGGCGCTGATGAAAAGCGTGCAAGCCTCGTCGCGGCCCGCCTGACGGCCTGACCTCGTCGATCGCACCGAAGCCCGCTATGCTCCGCCGTCACCAGCCGGGAAGGAACCCCATCATGCTATCCGACGCCGACCGCAAGAAGGCCGCCGACATCCTGATGAACGCCGAGAAGACGCGCCAGCAGGCGGTGCAGCTCTCGGCGACCTGGCCGACGATCGCGATCGAGGACTCCTATGCGATCTCGACCGAGGTCGCGAAGCGGAAGATCGCCGCAGGCGCCAGGCTGATCGGCCACAAGGTCGGCCTCACCTCCAAGGCGATGCAGCGCTCCTCGCAGATCGACGAGCCCGACTACGGGCACCTGCTCGACGACATGATGATCGCGGACGGCGCCAAGGTGGCGCATGCGAATTATTGCCGGCCGCGCGTCGAGATCGAGCTCGCCTTCGTGCTGGGAAAGCCGCTGAAGGGCCCGGGCGTCGGCCTGCCCGACGTGCTGCGCGCCACCGAATATGTGGTCCCGGCGATCGAGATCGTCGACGCGCGCCTGCAGGACCCGCGCAAGATCTTCGACACGGTGGCGGACAATGGGGCGGCCGCCGGCATCGTGATCGGGGGACGGCCGGTCGGCCCGCTCGACGTCGATCTGCGCTGGGTCGGCGGCATCATGTACAAGAATTCGGAAATCGAGGAGACCGGCGTGGCGGCGGGCGTGCTCGGCCATCCCGCCCTCGGCGTGGCCTGGCTCGCCAACAAGCTCGGCCAGCACGGCGTCGCGCTCGAGCCCGGCCATCTGGTGCTGGCGGGCTCGTTCACCCGCGTGGTGTTCGCCGGCAAGGGCGACGCGCTGCATGCCGACTTCGGGCCACTCGGCGGCATCGCGGTGCAATTCGTTTGACGAGGGCAGACCCCATGGAACTTCAACGCAACGCCTTCAAGCACGCCATCGCCAGGGGAGATCTGCAGGTCGGGTTGTGGTGCAGCCTGTGCAGCCCGATCACGGCCGAGATCGTCTCGCATGCGGGCTTCGACTGGCTGCTGCTCGACACCGAGCATTCGCCGAACGAGGTGCCGGACGTGCTGGCGCAGTTGCAGGCCGTGCAGGCCGGCACGGCATCGGCGATCGTGCGGCCGGCATGGAACGACATCGTGCTGATCAAGCGCTTTCTCGACATCGGCGCCCAGACGTTGCTCATTCCCTTCGTTCAGAATCCCGACGAGGCACGCCGCGCGGTGGAAGCCACCCGCTATCCGCCCGGCGGTATCCGCGGCATCACGGGCAGCGGCCGCGCCAGCCGCTACGGCCGCGTCAAGGATTACCTGAAAAACGCCAGCCGCGAGATTTGCCTGCTGGTGCAGGTCGAGACCCGCAGCGCGCTCGACCAGATCGAAGCGATCGCCTCAGTCGACGGCATCGATGGCGTCTTCATCGGGCCGAACGACCTCGCCGCCTCTTTCGGCCATATCGGCAATTGGGGACACCCGGAAGTCCAGTCCGCATTGGAGGACGCCGCGCGCCGGCTCAAGAAGATCGGCAAGCCGGCCGGCATCCTCACCCCCAATGAGGAGGAGGCGAAACGATTCATTCAGTGGGGCTACACCTTCGTGGCGGTCGGCGCCGATCTCGGCCTCTTGGCGCGCGGCGCCGATGCGCTGGCGATGAGGTTCAAGGGGTAGCGGCACTCGGCCGACGCACTTGTGCGACGATCGCTTGCGGATCTGCTGAATCGTTCGTCGGGTCAAATCATGACTCTTGACACGTCATTTTTGGACGAACCGTGCAAAATGTGATAGGAGAAAATCTACAGTTGGAATTGTGCCCGGCGCCCGCAGCGCCTGGTGTTTACATGAGAGCGAGATGTTTCGCGCCATCGCATCGCAAATGAAAGCAAGTAAGGGCCGCCTCCGGGCGGCCCTTTTGTTTGGCGAACCGCGGATGCCGTATCAAGTGCGCACATGGATGTGAGTCCCTGTGAGCACACGCGGCCCTGCAGATTCCCTGTTGTTTGCAGGAAATCCGCCTTGACAACGGCGAGCGCGTCCGACGGATCTGTCCGGTCTTTCCGTCACTGGCAGCTGGTCAGGGGATCCCTGCAGTAAGGAACATTCTGCCAGCTGAAGACGTCGCGCGTGCGGGTATCGATGGTCAGGCGCAGCCATTCGGAGGGCGCGGTCGTCGACCCCTGCACGGTGATGCGCGTCAGGTTCGGCACCGGCAGCGTGTGGTGGATCACGCCGGTGGAGCTGCTCGAAACCGCCAGCGGACGGTCGGAGCCGAACACATGCGAGTCGCCGTTGAGCAGCAGAACGGGACGGCCGAACTGGAGGCTCTGATTGGCCAGCTCCTGCACGAAGGGCGTGTAGGCGCTCAATCCATCGCCACCGGGAGCGACCGCCGCGGGATCCCACATGTCGGCCTGCAGCGCAATCACGATGGCCTTGGCGTGTCGGTCCGTCGCCCGCTTGAACGCCGCTTTCAGCCACCGGGTGTCGGCTGCGGTGCGATCAGCGACTTCCTGCGCCTGGGCGGTCGGATTTGAGAAGGGAGCGGCCCAGGGCAACGTATCGTTGTTCGAGCCCGGCATATTGAGGGTCACGAAGACGACCTTGCCGTCCTGCCACATGACGTTCTCGACGAAGGCGGCATCGGCGGGAAACGCCGGGTCGAAATCCTTCGCCTGGCTCAGCACATCCATATCCTGGAAGCCCAGGGTTTTGCCGGGCCGCGCAAAGAACAGCTTCCGCACCGCGGCCAGTTCCTTCAGCGGGGCGCCGCTGCTGAACTCCTTGGTCTTCTGGCAATCGGTCCATTCATTGTCGCCGGGGGTATAGACAAACGGAAACTTGAACTGCTGGAACTGGAAATAAATTCCATCGTTCCAGTCCGGCTTCGAGGCGGGGATCGGCGGCAGAATACCGGCGCTCGTGCACGGCTGGCTGCCCGAATGGATGTCGCCGACATGAATGACCAGGCTGACGTCCGGATCCGAATTGACCGAATTGATCAGAAGCGGCGCGTTGTCGAGCAGGACCTGGCTGTAGGGCCAATCGCCGAAGACGGCGACAGTCAGCTTGTCGTTGTCTCTATCATCGTCGTCGCGAGCGAAGGCCGTTGCCGAGTGACCGGCGACGAACGCCGCGGCGAGCAACGCGGTTGAGAGCAGAAGCCTCTTCATGGAGTTGTTCCTCGTAAGGATACGGATGCGCAAGGCGCGCGGATGCCGCCGGAAATCCCATTCGAAAGGTGTGAGTCCGTCGGACAGCGGGACGAGCGATACCGAACCCGCGCGCGCGAGACGTCAGATCGACGTCGCCCCCGCTCGTGCGTCAGTCCGCCCGGGCGCGGAGGCTGGATGCGCCATATGCAGGTTTTGTGTAAGTTTTGTTGCGGTTACGTGAATACCGGGGATGACGATGCCGTCTCGGGGAGAAAATCCCGCGAAGCGGACGACGGCCGGGGCATCATCAAGGTCGCGACCCGCAAGCCATAGCTGTTGCGGCAACCGAGCCGGTCAAAAGGACGACTCAGCTGCCGGCCGATGCGGCTCGGACTCGAAGTCCGGTAAAAGGCAAGATCCGCCGCAGATTATCCCCGGAGTTATACATAGATTTATTGATACATCTGCATGAAACACTTGGCCGGCATAACGGTTGTGTCGATGTCGGAATTTGCACTCGGGAGAGCGATTGATGGCGATGCAGAACCTCACGACGGCGCGGTTTGTGCTGCAATCCCTGCTTCAGGAGATCGAGGCGTTCGACCGCGACGTTCCGGTCGCGCGCGACATTCAGGTGGGCGACGTGGCGGACGCACTGTCGGCATTTCTCGCCGACCGCCAGATCCTGCGCCTGACGGCGCCGAACGTGCCTCCCGCCAACCGGCGCCCACGAGCGGCCCCGGCGGCGCGGCCGGCCGCCCCGAAGGGGCAACGGCGCGTCGCGCACGTGGGGTGACGGGCCGGCGCTTCTCCCGGCGCCAAGCCCGGCCTCACACCGTCTCCTTGGTTTCCTTGCGGAAATCCGGAACGGCGTCGCGCAGCACCCGGTAGATCGAGCCGCGCTCCTCGCGCTCGAGTGCCTGCTCGAGATCGCCGAGCCAGGCACGCATGGTTTCGAGCGATGGGCTCACCGGTCGGGCCGCCACCACGCCGGAAATTCCAATGTCGGAAACCGGCTCCTCGCGGGCAAACAGGATCTCGTGCAGGCGCTCGCCCGGCCGGATGCCGGTATAGACGATCTCGATGTCGCGGCCGGGCTCCAGGCCGGACAGCCGGATGATGCGGGACGCGAGGTCGACGATCTTCACCGGCTGGCCCATGTTGAGCACGTAGACCGCGACATCCGACCGCGCCGGGCCGAGCGCGTGGCTCGCCGCCGTGACGACGAGGTCGCAGGCTTCGCGAATAGTCATGAAATAGCGCACCATGTCGGGATGGGTCACGGTCACCGGCCCGCCCGCCTCGATCTGCGCCTTGAACTTGGGCACCACCGATCCGTTCGACGCCAGCACATTGCCGAACCGCACGGCGATCAGCCGCATCGGCGAGGCCCCTTTGGCGGCCTCGGCGCGCCGCGTGAGGTCGGCGTCGAGGGCCTGGCAATACATCTCGGCGAAGCGTTTCGTCGCGCCCAGCACCGAAATCGGCTCGATCGCCTTGTCGGTCGAGATCATCACCATGGCGCGCGCGCCGACCGCCACCGCCGCATCGGCGACGTTGACCGATCCGAACACGTTGGTCTTGATGCCCTCGTCCCAATCGCGCTCGAGCAGAGGGACATGCTTCAGCGCCGCAGCATGAAAGATGATTTCGGGCCGAAAATCCTTGACCAGCCGCAGGATGCGGTCGCGGTCGCGGATATCGGCAATGCGGCCGTCGATTACCGTCCCGGATTTCTTGGCGGCGAGCGTCTCGAGCACCGCGTGCAGCGCGGGCTCGGAATTCTCGATCACCAGCAGGCGCGCGACCCCGAACGTCACCAGCCGGTCGCAGATCTCTGCGCCGATCGAGCCGCCGCCGCCGGTCACGACGGCGGAGGCGCCCCTGACCAGGGATTCGATGCGGCCGTAATCGATCTTGGCGGCCGGCCGCAGCAGCAGGTCTTCCACATTGACGGGTGCCAGCCGCAGCGCCTCGCCGCCCTCGTCGAGCGCGGGCAACCGGCTGGTTGCAAGCCCGAGCCGGCGCGCCCGCATCAGGATCGATTCAGGCGCGGCCTCCGGCGCGAGCGCGCTCGGCGTCAGCACCAGGCGCACCACCTTGATGCCGCGATGGCCAAGATCGGCAACCGCCTGATCGAGATCGTCGAGTTCGCCCAGGACCGGAATGCCGCGGATCGCCTGCGACCGGTCGGAGCGCGCGGGCGACAGGATTCCGACGGGCTGGATCTTGCTTACCGCGCCGCTCTCGATCGCGCGCAGCAGCACCTCGGCGTCAGCCGCCCGCCCGAGCACGAGCGTCGGCATCGTTTCGGCCGCCTTGGCGTGCTGGAGCGTGCGCGTGTAACGGAAATAGCGGTAAGCGGTGCGCGAGCCCGCCAGAAAGGCCATTTGCAGGAACCAATAGAGCGCGATGGTGATCTTGCCGAAGAAGAAGCTGGCGTAGAGATTGGGCGCCACCAGCACATAGTCGATCACAAGCAGGGTGACGGCGAGCACGCTCGAAGCGCGCACGATGTTCATGAGGTCCGGCAATGAGGTGAAGCGCCACTTCGACTGGTAGAGGCCGAAGAGCGTATAGACGACGCTCGCATAGACGAGGAGGGCCGGCAGAATGACGATCAGCACCCGCCAGCGCTCGGCAAGGCCGGCATCCTCAAAACGGATGTAGAAGCTGGCGATGATCGCCACCGCGGTGGCGATCAGATCATGCGCCAGGATCAAACCCATCCGCGGGGTGAGGTTCGTGAACCGGATCATCATTTTGCTCGGTCGCGGCCGTCGCATTGCCGCCGCGCCATCCATACCGGCCTTTGTGCCATGGCGCTACCTCTCCGGCTGTGATGCCAGGGCCTGGGCCGCTGCGGCCAGAACCTGACGCGGCGCCAGCTCGTCCAGGCATTGGGCGCGGCTGTCCAAACGTTTGTCGCAGCCTTCATTCTGGCATGGCATGCATGGCAGCGGATTCTGCACCAGCCACACGTTGTGCCGGCATTGGATCGTGCCCGACGCCGCCCACGGCGTCGGCAATCCTCGCGCCGGCCACGGCCCCCACAGGCGCGGGTCGGTCGGCCCGAAGAGTGCGACCGTTGGACACCCGCTCGCGGCCGCCAGATGGGTGACCGAGGTATCGGGTCCAACGTAAAGGCGCGCGCCCCGCAATAGCGCCGCGACCTCGGCCCAGCGCAAGCGGCCGTCGAGGCGGCGCACATCGGGATCATCCCGCCAGACGTCATCCAGATAGGCGCGGTCGTCGGGTCCGCCGGTCGTCACGATGGCGAGGCCGCGCTGCCGCAAGGCATCCGCCAGCGCCCGCCATCCCTCGCGCGTCCACTGCTTGTAACGGAACATCGGCGCCGCATGGATCACCGCATAGGGCCCGGCGATGGCGTGCTCGGGCGCCAGGATTCCGGCCGGAGACACCACTTCGCCGCGCCGCGCGATTGCGAGCGCATCGGCGATCCGCAGCATCTCCTCCACGCGGTGCACGCCCTCGACTGCCGGGACAGCGCGGCTCAGCAGGATGCGCTTGATCCAGTTGCCGGGCCACACCGGGCCCGCATGCGTGCGCCCGGCCAGCAGCGCGAAAGCGGTCGGGCGATCGCCGCTCTGGGTCGAAACCGCGACGTCGTAACGTTGGAAGAGGCGCGCCGCGACGCGCAGGCTCTGCGCGAGCGTCGGGCGCGCCGGCATCGATATGATGCGATCGACATCCGAATTTCCGTCGAGGATGCCGGCCGTGTCGGCGAACACCAGCACGTCGAGGGTGGCGTCGGGCCACGCGCGCCGCATGCTGCGAATGAGCGGAGTCGTCAATAGCACGTCGCCGAGCCGGCGCAGCGCCACGACCAACACGCGCGGCTTGGGCGGAAGCGCGAGCGGGCTCGCGCTGTCGTCGGGCGCCGTCATTTGGCCGGCATCGCGGCGTTGGTCGCCTCGATGACCCGCGACAATCCCTCTTTCGCCCGCACGCGCCGGCTGTCGAGCACGTCGGCGAGCAGGCGCTCGTTGTCGGCGAGGCGCGCGCGATCCGCCTCGGGGTGCCACAGATGCAACACCCCGGTGGCGAAGCGGCCGTCCTTGCGCAGCACGCCGCTGCGGATAAGCCGGATGAAGATGTCCGAATCCTCGCGACCCCACCCGCTGAAGGCGGCGTCGAAGCCGTCGACCTTGTCCAGATCGCTGCGCCAGAACGCCATGTTGCTGCCACGCGCGCCGCGCCAGCGCCGGGCGTGGAACTTGCGCAAATTTCCCAGCGGCAGATCGAGCAGCGGCGCGAAGCGGTTGACGTTGCGCTGCGCACGCTCGGTGATCCAGTTCGCGAAACCCCAGCGTTCCGGCTCGACCCCGTCGCGCAGAATGCGTTCGGTCAATTCGCGTGACAGCAGGATGCGGTTGCCGGTGACGAAGCAGCCGGGCTCGGCGAGCCGGCGATGCGCGGCGACGAAGTCGGGCCGCGCGATGCAGTCACCATCGAGAAAGACACAATAGGTTCCGGCGCTCGCCCGAATCGCGCGATTCCTGATCTCGGCGAGCCGGAAGCCGCGATCGGGATGCCAGACATGCCGGAGCGGCACCGGCATGCGGGCGGCCCATTCGGTGACCACCCGCGCGGTCGCGGTCTGCGATCCGTCGTCGGCCACCAGCACCTCGAAATCACGTTCGCTCTGATACGCCAGCGAGCGCAGGACCTGCGCGAGCGCGTCTTCGCGGTTATAGGTCGCGACGATCACCGAGATGAGCTCAGCCATGGCGGCGCCCCGCGAGCCACGCCTTCATGTAGCGATAATAGGTCCCTTCGGCATTCGCCACGGCCAGCAGAAAGCCTTCGCGGCCGTCGAGGAAGCCGAGGCGCAGCACATAAGCGCGAAAGAATGACCACAGGCCATGGGTGATGCCGCTGGCGAAGGAGACGCGGCGGCCCGCGGCGACCAGCATTTCGGCGCCCGCGGTCGAATAGCGATCGATGCGCGAGATCGCCTCTTCCAGGCGCGTCACCGAATGATGTGCGAGCTCATGCGTGAGCCGCGCCACCGGGCCGTCGCAGATCACCCGCTCGTGCACGAGGTCGTCGGAGAAGCGCGCCTTGCCGCGCCGGAAAAGCCGCAAGACGTGATCGGGAAACCAGCCGGAATGCCGCATCTCGCGCCCCGCGAAACTCGACAGGCGCGGGATCTCGAAGCCGTCGGCGCGTCCCTCGGTGATCGCGCACGCGATCTCCTGCGCGAGTCCGGCCGACACGCGCTCGTCGGCATCGATCGAGAGCACCCAATCGCCCTGCGCGAGCGACAGCGCGAAATTCTTCTGCGCGCCAAAACCGCCCCATTCGTGCGGGACGACCCGGGCGCCCCTCTCGGCCGCGACCGCGGCGGTGCGATCCGTGCTCCCCGCGTCGACCACGATGCGCTCGTCGCAAAAGGCCAGGCCGTCGAGGCAGGCGCCGATATTCGCCTCCTCGTTCTTGGTGATGACGATGGCGCTCAAGCGCGGCACCCGACCGGTCTCCTACTCAGAACCAAAGCATCTTCCGCAAAAAGCCCGTCTCGGACGCGATCCGGAGGGACGACGGCTTTTCGCCGAAAATGCGACCCATCAACGAAACCGGGAAGCTCAACCCTTCACGGTCTGGCCGCGTTTCGCCTGCCCGGGGGAGCCGCAGCGGACGACTTGGCTGCCGATCCCCGCTCGCCCGACCGTTTCACGATGTCCGTCGTCGAATGGCCGGGAACGAGCTCCACCAGGACCACATGCCCGCCCTCGCCTTCCACAACCTCGCGGCCGACGACATCCTCCTTGCGATAATCGCCGCCCTTGACCAGCACCGTCGGACGCAGGCGCTCGATCAGCTCGAGCGGCGTGTCCTGCTCGAACACGACCACGAGGTCGACCGCTTCGAGCGCCGCCAGCACGTCCGCCCGCGCGTGGGCATCCTGGATCGGCCGCCCTTCGCCCTTGAGCCGGCAGACCGACGCATCGCTGTTGAGGCCGACCACGAGGCGGTCGCACTCGGCGCGCGCCTTCGCAAGCAGCTTGACGTGGCCGGGATGCAAGATGTCGAAGCACCCGTTGGTGAAGCCGACGCGCAAGCCCTGCGTGCGCCAGCCGCGCACGCGCTCGTCGGCGACCGTCCAATCGAAGGCGATCTTCTCCTCGGCCGCAAGGGCCGCGGACGGCAGCACGCGCGACCGCAGCTCCATGGCCGAGACCGTCGCGGTCCCGGACTTGCCGACCACCACCGAGGCCGCCGCATTCGCGGCCCGCATCGCCGGCTCGAAGCCCGCCCCCATGGCGAGCAGCGCGGCGAGCACGGCGACGACCGTGTCGCCGGCGCCCGACACGTCGCGCACGCGCACCGCATAGGCCGGCACGTGCACCGGCTCGGCGCCCTCGACATGGAGCAGCATGCCGTCTTCGCTCATGGTGACCAGTACCGCCTGGGTCGCGACGGTACGGGCGAGCTCGGCGGCGGCGCTGGCGATCTCCTGCTGGGTGGCGACCGGACGGCGGGTTGCGTCCGCCAGCTCCTTGCGGTTGGGCGTAATGATCGTGGCGCCCGCATAGATCGCGTAATCGATCGCTTTCGGATCGACCACCACCGGCTTGCCGAGCTTGCGCGCGCCGTCGATGACCGCGCGGATCACGCCTCGCGTGAGCACGCCCTTGGCGTAGTCGGAGATCACCACCGCGCCGATGCGCGGCAGCATCGCGGTGACGAGGTCGATCAGTTCGGCCTCGACCGCGGGAGAGACCGGTTTGGGCTGCTCCCAATCGGCGCGCAGCAGATGGCTCGAATAATGCTCGGAGACGAAGCGCACCTTGCGGGTGGTCGGTCGCGAGCGGTCGACGACCAGATGCGGCTCGATCGTCTTCCTGAACTGGGCGAACGCCGTCTTGACCGCATGGCCGGTCTCGTCGGCGCCGATCACGCCGACAAAGATGCAGCGCGCGCCGAGGCTCGCGATGTTGCGGGCGACATTGCCGGCGCCGCCGACCACCTTTTCGTCGCGCGTCGCCGCGATCACCGGCACGGGCGCCTCCGGCGACACGCGCGAGACCTCGCCATAGACGAACTCGTCGAGCATCAAGTCGCCGATGCAGAGAATTGTCTGCTCGGATACGCGCTCGATGGCTGTTTCGATGTCGTACATGCGATGCTTCTTCCCCTCACCGGTATCGGTCGGGGGTGTCGAGATACGAGGCGACGTAGCGCTTGACCGCGTCCGCGAGCGGCGTGAAGCCCGCGTTATAGCCCGCGCGGCGAAGATTTTCGACCGAGGCTTGCGTGAAATACTGGTAATTGTCGCGGATCGTCGCGGGCATGTCGATGTATTTGATGTCGGGCGCGCGCCCGAGCGGCGCGAACATCGCGCTGATCAGGTCGCGAAAGCTTTCCGCCTTGCCGGTGCCGACATTGTAGATGCCGGAGACTTTCGGGGTTTCGAGGAGCCAGCGGACCACCGCCACCGCATCCTCGACCGAGATGAAGTCGCGGCGCTGCTCGCCGTCGGCGACGCCGGCGCGATGCGACCGGAACAGCACCGCCGGCCGGCCCGCCTTGGCGTCGTCGAAGCGCTTGGCGATAAGGCTCATCATCTCGCCCTTGTGGTATTCGTTCGGCCCGAACACGTTGAAGAATTTGAGACCCGCCCATTGCGGCGGCAGCCTTGCGCGTTTGCGGGCGCGCTCGATCAGGGCGAGGTCGAACAGGTGCTTGCTCCAGCCATACAGGTTCATCGGCTTCAGGCGGCGCAGCGCATCGAGGGAATTGTCGTCGACGAAGCCATGCTCGGCGTCGCCATATGTGGCGGCCGAGGAGGCGTAGATGAACGGCGTGCGCGACTCGGTACACCAGTCGAGCAGGCGCAGGGACAGGCGGAAATTGTTCTCCATCACGGCGTCGCCGTCGCGGGCGGTGGTGTCCGAGATCGCCCCCATGTGGACGACTGCGTCGAGCTCGCGGCCGTCGAGCCAGCGCAGCAGGTCGGCAGGCGGGATGAAATCGGCGAGCTGGCGCTTCTGCAGGTTGCGCCATTTGGTATCGGCGCCGAGCACATCATTGACCACGATGTCGCCCCGGCCGGCGTCGTTGAGGCTGGCCACCACATTCGACCCGATGAAACCCGCCCCGCCGGTCACCAACAACATCGACGCCCGTCCCCGGCCCGCTGGGGCCGGTCCTCCTTTGCCTCACTCGAACGACCGGCGCAACATGGCGGCTGCGATGCGATGAACGGCCGCGCCGTCGCCTGAACTGGACAGGCCCCGCCCTCGCGGGCTAGGGCAATCCGTGGACGTCAGAAACCGCTCAAGGAAGAAATGAACCCACATTCGTAGTTCCATGAAATGAATGATAGTTCAAAATATCAGGCGCCGAATGTCGGTCAAGCCGACGAAACGCCGATTCTAATCGTGCCGTATATGTGGATCGGCGACTTCGTGCGCTGCCACACGGTGGTTCGATTGCTGCGGCAGCGGTTCCCGGCAAGCCCCATCGACGTCCTCACCACCACGATGGTGGCGCCCCTGCTCGATTATATGCCGGGCGTACGCAAAGGCATCGTGTGGGACCTGCCGCGCAAGCGGCTGGCCCTGTCGCAGCACCGGGCGCTCGCGGCACGGCTGCGCCAGGAAGGCTATGGGCGCGCCCTGATCATGCCGCGCACCTGGAAGTCCACATTGGCGCCCTTCCTGGCCGGCATCCCCGAGCGGACCGGATTTGCGGGCGAACTCCGGTTCGGCCTCCTGAATGACGTGCGCTGGGGCGAACGCGCATTGCCGCGCATGGTCGATCGCTGCGCCGCGCTGGCACTCCCGAAGGGAGCCCCTCTGCCGTCCGGCTACCCGCTGCCGGAGCTCACCGTGCCGGATCAGGAGATCGCCGCGTGGCGACAACGACTCGGGCTCGCCGCCGGGCGCCCGCTCGCCGCTTTCGCGCCGGGGGCGGTGGGGCCTTCGAAACGCTGGCCCGCCAGCTATTTCGCCGAGACGGCCAGGCAGCTCGCGGCCCAAGGATTTTCCGTGGTCGTGCTGGGCGGCCCCGGAGAGGCGGCGCTCGCCGCCGAGATCGGAGCCGGCCAGGGCCATGTCCGCGACCTGACCGGCGCGGATTTGCGCAACGCGATCCTGGGACTAGCGGCCGCCGATGTGGCGGTGTCGAACGACTCCGGCCTCCTGCATGTCGCTGCCGCCCTCGGCACGCCGTCGATCGGAATCTTCGGACCCACCAGTCCGTGGCACTGGGCGCCGCTCAATCCGCTTGCAGCCGTGATCGAGACGCAGACCGTCGTGAGTTGCCGCCCATGCCACAAGCCAACCTGCCGCTACGGCCATCATCGCTGCATGCGCGAGATTCCGGCCGGCCCCGTCGTGGCGGCCGTGCTCGCGGCGCGCTCCTCCGCCTGACTTGCCCTGCCGGCGCGCCTTGCGCGCTAGCGCGCCGGCGGCTACCAAGCCGGCGGCGCATCCCGCGCATCCGGGTCGAATAGTGTCGGACCACGATATTGCCGCCGCGCATTTCGGCCGTTCGCTCGACGTGCTCGCCCGCGCGGCCGGCGATCCCGAATTTGGCGCCGCCATGCTCGCCATCGCGCATGCGGTCGAAAGCAGCTTGCGCGCCGGCGGCAAGGTGATGCTTGCCGGCAACGGCGGCAGCGCCTCGGACGCCCAGCATATCGCGGGCGAATTCCTGTCGCGTCTGCGCTTCGACCGCCAGCCGCTGCCCGCGATCGCGTTGACGACGGATTCCTCGGTTCTCACCGCCATCGCCAATGACTACGGCTACGAGCAGGTATTCGCGCGCCAGCTGCGCGGCCTCGGTCGCAAGGGCGACGTCTTCATCGCGATCTCGACCTCGGGAAAATCGCCCAACGTGCTGGCGGCGCTGCGCGCCGCGCGCGAGATCGGCGTCACCACCATCGGCTTCACCGGGACGGCGCCGGGCGCCG
>DATBBS010000469.1:0-4267 GCA_036270895.1 Xanthobacteraceae bacterium | reverse complement strand
AGGAAGACGCCGGACTTCTTCAGCTCCTTGTAGCCGACCGTCGCGAGCGTTTCGATGACGCCCTTGATGTCCTTCTTCGACATCTCCGAGTGATGTTCGTTGATTTTCTCGATCAGCTGCGACTTCGTCAGATGGGTCGGCATGTTGCCTCCTGTTGGGGTGGGTGGGCTTGTGAACCAGTCTTCGTCGTGAGGGCGGGTATGCCCGCACGGGTCGAAGTTGTGAAAACCATGACGCCGTGTCTCGGATGAGGGGGCGTCGGATGAAATCCTGATGCGGCTTACACCGCTTCCTTCAATTCCTTGGTGGCGCGGAAGGCGACCTTCTTGCTCGCCTTGATCTTCATCGGCTCGCCGGTGGACGGGTTGCGGCCCATGCGCGCCGCGCGTTTGCGCACCACGAGAATGCCGAGCCCGCCGATGCGGATGCGGTCGCCCTTCTTGAGGTGCTTGACGATCATGTCGATAAAGTCGGTGAGGATGGTCTCGGATTTCTTCTTCGGCATCTCGTGTTCGGTGGCTATTCCGGCGGCGAGATGCTTGAGCGTCACCGTCGGCTGTGTGGCCTTGGCCATGGTGGCTTCCTCCTGGATCGACCGTCTGAACGCGAGAACTGTTCGTGCATATGTGATTCTCGCGCCGCTTGACCATCGGCAAATCCAAAAAAGCCTGTCTTTTATGGCAAATCTGGGTAGGTAACGGCAAAAAAGCCCAGTTTTCCCCGGTTTTTCGTAGATTCTTTGGCCGGGGTCCGGAATTTCCCGGGCAAAATGGGCGTTTGCGGCGCCAATCCTGGGAGGCCGCCGGCGCCTCGGCGGCGCGCCGGCTCCCGCAAAATGGGCGACCTTGACTTGGCCGGGGGGGTCTCGTATCTCCGGCCCCACCGCGAACGCGACGCTGCGCGTCATCGTGGGGGCGTAGCTCAGTTGGTTAGAGCGCCGGCCTGTCACGCCGGAGGTCGCGGGTTCGAGCCCCGTCGCTCCCGCCATTTATCAAATGGCTTGGCGTCCCGCGCGGCGGCTATTCCAACTTCCCGGCCGTCGTGTTCAAGTTTTTTGCGCCGCCTTCATACTATCGGGGCTTCCTTCGGCCCGCCCGACGGGCGTCGATAACGCTTCTTTGGCGTAGCGCCGCGCGGCATGAGGCGAGGCTCCTCAGCCGACCGGCGCGCCCCGAGTTCGGGCAAATCACGAATGATCGAGGCTGCTGGTTGGTTATTAGTGGTCGTCTCCTATCTTGGATCGAGAAAGCCGACATCATCTCGCAACGCCCAAGCAGTGACCGCCGAGACAATCAAGAGTCGCGTGAATTGAGTGTCGTTGCCGACCTGACGCAACGAGATCCGCATCAACCGAATTGTGTCCGCCGCAACCGCGGACGCACGCGGTGCAGACGTCGCCGCAATGGCGGTCACGGCACAGACGCAATTTCGTCCCAAATTGTGACTAGGGGTGAAACTTGTTACACGAGCGTCGAATCTTTCCGAGGTGTCGGCGATGCGTCTATTTGTACGAGTGCTCACGTGCTTGATCGCTGCGGCACCGCTCATGGCCGGAACGAGCTTCGCGCAGACCGCCGGTAGCAACCGTGCGCAGACACCGCCCAGTCAGGCGCTGCTTACGCCTCAACCGCGCGCGCAATGTGAATTATCCAAGCCGCCCGAGGGTATAGGCTCGAACGACGCGCGCGTCGTCATGCTTGACTATGAACGGCAGTGCTATCGGCAGCTCGCCGAAATAGAGCGCGCGAAACTCAACCGGCTACAGGCCAACGCGCGCGCGCCGACCAAATCGGTCAACCGCAGCAATCGCGGTGTCCATGGCAGCGTCCATAAGTGGTTCACAGGTTACCGCGTTCGCCGTGATCGGCAGTTGGCCGGCCGCTGAGGCGGGCGCGGGACGTCGGCATTGCGTCGTGGGTTGCCCGCAACTATTGACCGGCCAAGCGGTAGCTCAGGAAGTCGGCGAGCGACGGCCGCAAGCCCAGCAGGATCGACAACTCGTCGGTGGGCAGCGAGACCAGGATCGAGCCCAGGACCGCCGTCCCCGCGCCGATGAGCACGGCGGTGTTCATGACCTCGTGGTCGCGGTTGATCAATTGCGACAGGAACAGCCGGAAGACCAGCGATAGCTGCAGGATCGGCGTCACCACCATCATCGGTGCTATCGCCAGCGATGCGTAGACGAAGGCCTGGGAAATCGCGACCAGCACGGCCGCGGACAGGAACCAGGGCATGTTTTCGGGCTTCATGCCCTTGATGTCGCCCCAAGAGCCAGGCTTGAGCAGCACCAGGGAGAAGACCAGCGTCGCCGCCGCATAGGCGACGCAACCTCCGGCCACCGCGCTGGAGCCAGGCGCGTGCAGAAAGGCCAGGCGGGCCATCAGGGGCGAGCTGCCGTAGCACATCGCCGCGGCCAGGCCGAAGATGTAGCCTGAGAATATGCGCGGCTCGAAGATCGGTTTGGACGTCGGGTCTGGCGCCGCGTCTTTTTCCTTGCGTTTGGCGGAATTGCCCTGGGTGATGAAGGAGCCGCCCAGCATCAAAGTCGAGCCGATCGCCTGGAGCACGGTGAATTTCTCGTGCAGCATCACCACTGCCAGCATCATGGCAAAAGGCACCTGCAGCTGGACGACCGGAGCGGCGAGGTTCACGCCCATCAGCTGGTTGGACTTGTAGTTGCAGTAGCGGCCCATGACGAAATGCGTGACGCCCTGGCATGCCAGCCAGCCGAGCGCCACCGTCGAAAACACCACGAGCTGGCCCAGCACCCCGAAGGCGACGGCCATGACCAGGAAGGAAAGCGCGCCGATCGGCACGGTCAGCGCCATGCCTTGCAGCACACTGCCCGTCACCACCCCCCTGCGCATCATCACGTTGTTGAGCGAAAAGGTGAACGCGCCGAGAGCCGCGTAAAGGACACCGAGCAAGAGACTTCCCTTCGAAGACGTGTTGATGAGTCCGCGTGTCTACATCATCCCTTTGTCATACCGTCATGCAGATTTCGGTCCCCGCGCATGCGCCCGTAGCCTTTTCGGCGGCACGCCGCTACACTCCCGCTCCCCGCCCACCCCCCGTCAGACCCCATGGCACATCCGATCGCCCCCAAGCTCGCCGCCCACGGCGCCGAAATCCCTGTCATCGGCTTCGGCACCGGCATGCTCACCGGACCGGTCGGCGAGATCGTGGCGGCCGCGTTGCGGGCCGGCTATCGCCATCTCGACGCGGCGCGCAAATACGGCACCGAGGAAGGGGTCGGGGAGGGCATCCGGGCGGCGAGGATCCCGCGCGGCGAGCTGTTCATCACCACCAAGGTGTCGCACGAGAATCTACGCGCCGCCGATTTCGCCCGCTCGGTCGAGACCAGCCTGGCGGCGCTCGGCGTCGATCATGTCGACCTGCTGCTGGTGCACTGGCCCAATCCCCAGATCCCGCTCGCCGAGACCATGGGGGCGCTGGCGCGGGCGAAGCGGCAGGGCCTGGCGCGTCACGTCGGGGTTGCGAATTTCAATATCGCGCTGCTCGACGAGGCGATCCGGCTCTGTCCCGAGCCGCTGGTCAATCTCCAGGTCGAGTATCATCCCTATCTGGACCAGACGAAAATGCTCGATGCCTGCCGGCGCCGCGGCCTGATCATGACCGCCTATTGTCCGCTCGGCCGCGGTCGGCTGATCGACGATCCCGTGATCGGCGAGATCGCGCGCCGCGCCGGCAAGACGGCCGCACAGGTCGCGCTGCGCTGGCTGATCCAGCACGGCAACGTGGCGCCGATCCCGCGCTCGTCGAATCCGCAACGCATCGCCGAGAATTTCGACGTCTTCGATTTTTCCTTGACCGGCGACGAGATGAAACGCATCGCGGCCCTGCATCGCGCCGACGGACGGATCGCCGATCCGGCCGGCCGTGCGCCGGCATGGGATTGAGAGGCCATGAACATGGACAGACCAGCCGGCGCGCAACGCAGGGGGACGCCTTGGACATCGACCTGAGGGCACCAGGCTTGGAGCGAATCGTCGGCGCGGATGCGCCGCTCGACCAGATCGCGCATGGGCTCAACTTCGGCGAGGGCCCGGTCTGGGACCGGCGCAAGAAACGCTTTTTGTGGACCGACATCATCGGCGACACGATCTACGAATGGGTGCCGGGCGTCGGCCAAAAAGCGCTGGTGCATCCTTCCGGCCACGCCAACGGCATGACCTTCGACCGCGAGGGCCGGCTGACCATCGCGGGCTGGTCGCAACGCACCATCTGGCGGATCGAGCCCGACGGC
>DATBBS010000468.1:0-24625 GCA_036270895.1 Xanthobacteraceae bacterium | reverse complement strand
GCACCTTGTCGGTCGGCGCTCCCAGGATGAAGGCGAGCTGCGCCCGCATGCCCATGACGCCTTGCGTGCCGGCATGGAGCGTCCAGCGCCCGCTCGCGGGGTCGTAGGCGCCGATCGCGGCGCGCGGCTCGAGCGCGTTGACCACGACCCTGCTGTTGACGAGATCGACCTTGGTCACGTGAGCGGCGCCCGCGAAGGCCGCCTTGACCTTCTCGGCATCGCCATAGTGGAAATCGAGGGCGATGTTGCTTGGCGCGTCGTCATAGAGCAGCGGCGCGTCCGCCCGCACGGCGTCGCGCGGATCGGTGAGAGCGGGCAGGGGGTCGACCTCGAGCTCGACCGCCTCGGCGGCTTCCCTTGCCTGGTGGGCCGTGACCGCAATGACGCAGGCCACCGGATCGCCGACGAAACGCACCTTGTCGCCGGCGAGCGCCGGCCGGCCGGTATGGCGCATCTCCGAGCCGTCGCGGCTCTTGAACGGCAGGCTGGATTTCATCGGGCCGTAGCCGCCGAGATCCGCCCCCGTATAGACCGCGAGCACGCCCGGCATGGCGCGCGCCGCCTCGGTCTTGATCGCGCGGATGACGCCATGGGCGTGGCGGCTGCGCACCATGGCGCAGTAGGCCTGGCCCGGCAGACTGATATCGTCGGTATAGCGGCCTTCGCCGCGCACCAGCCTGGGATCCTCGCTGCGCAGCAGGGGCTCGCCGATGGCGGCGAATTCGGAGGCTTGCGGATCGCTATGGAGGTTCATGTGGGTGCCGGTGAATTCGGGGGTGCCGGTGAATATGGACTGGCCGATCCGTCGCCGGACAGGGATGTGACAGCCGGGTGGATAGACGACGCCTCGGGCTTCGACAAGGATATCAGCCCACCGATGGCCGATACCCTGCCATGTTGCACGGCCGCGCCACACTGTTACACTCACCCCGATCGGTCGAAACACATGTCGCGATTGTCGAGACCTAGGGGGCTCCGGCGCGGCGGGAAGGTTCTGGATGGAAGACGAGGCCCGGGGCGGCCTCGACCCTCTGCGCGATGGGCCACGGCCCCACCGCGGCCGACGGGGTCGTGGTCCATATGCACGTGACTTGCGTGAAGCGGACGAGCCGCGCACCACCTATGCGGCGCTCGACCTCGGCACCAATAATTGCCGCCTGCTGGTGGCCCGTCCGGCCGGCCATGGGTTTCGCGTCATCGATGCCTTCTCGCGCATCATCCGGCTCGGGGAGGGCATCTCGGCCTCGGGGCGGATCAGCGACGCCGCGATCGAGCGCGCGGTCTCGGCGCTCAGCGTCTGCCGGGACAAGATGCGCCATCGCCAGGCGGGCCGGGTGCGGCTGATCGCGACCGAGGCCTGCCGCGCGGCCGAGAATGGCGACCATTTCCGCGCCCGCATCAGCCAGGAGGTCGGGCTCGAGCTTGAGATCATCGACCGCATGACCGAAGCCACCTTGGCGGCGACCGGCTGCACGCCGCTGGTCGATCCCGGCACTGAGGGCGTCATCCTGTTCGACATCGGCGGCGGCTCATCCGAGCTGGTTCGCCTCGGACCCTGCGCGCCGACGCGGCGCGGTCCGCCCGTCCCCGCAATCAAGGGCTGGGTATCGATCCCGCTCGGCGTGGTGACGCTGGCGGAGCGGCATGGCGGCGTCACCGTCACGCGCGCGGTGTTCGAGGCCATGGTGGCGGAGGTCGCGGAGCGAATCGCCGATTTTGCGGCGGCGCATCGCGGCAATCTGGCTCGCATGCACATGCTCGGGACCTCGGGCACCGTGACCACGATCGCGGGCGTCTATCTCGACCTGCCGCGCTACGACCGCCGCCAGGTCGACGGCTGCTGGCTCACGGCCGATCAAGTGACCGAGGTGGTGGAGCGCCTGATCGCCATGTCGTATGAGGCGCGGGTCGCAAATCCCTGCATCGGGGCGGAGCGAGCCGATCTGGTGCTGGCGGGCTGCGCCATATTGGAAGCCATCCGCCGCGCCTTCCCGTGCGAGCGCCTGCGCGTCGCCGACCGCGGGCTGCGCGAGGGGATGCTGGTCGAGATGATGCGTGCCGACGGCGTATGGGACGGACACCCATGAGCACTCCGCGCCGCACAGGCGGCGAACGCGGCCTCAAGGTGCAGGTGCGCGCCGGCAAGCGGCGCACGCTCGCCTCGAAACTCTGGCTCGATCGCCAGCTCAACGATCCTTATGTGGCGCGCGCCAAGCGCGAGGGCATGCGCTCGCGCGCCGCATTCAAGCTCATCGAGATCGACGACAAGGTCCATTTTCTAAAGCCTGGCGCCCGCGTGGTCGACCTCGGGGCGGCGCCCGGCGGCTGGACCCAGATCGCCGCCAAGCGGGTCGGCGCCGATAGCGGCCGCGGACGCGTGGTCGCGATCGATATCCTCGAGATGATCCCGCTCGCGGGCGCCGACATCCTTCATCTCGATTTTCTCGCTGACGATGCGCCTGAGAGATTGAAGGCGCTGCTCGGCGGACCGGCCGACGTCGTGCTCTCCGACATGGCGGCGAACGCCACCGGCCACCGCAAGACCGATCACCTGAAGATCATGGCGCTGGCCGAGACCGCGGCGCTGTTCGCGCGCGAAGTCCTGAAGCCCGGCGGCACCTTCCTGTGCAAGGTGCTGCAAGGCGGCACCGAGGGCACGCTGCTCGCCGATCTGAAGCGCGACTTCGCCACCGTCAAGCACGTGAAGCCGTCCGCCAGCCGGTCGGATTCGGCCGAGCTCTACGTGCTGGCCACGGGGTTCCGAGGACGTCGCTGAACGCTGCGAAGTTCAATCGCCGCGCGCGTTGCCGGCGGCATCGTCGGGCGGGCCATGTCGGGCAAGTGCGACCAGGCCGTCAGATCCTGTAGCCATGCTGGTGCATGCAGGCGGCGCCGCGCGAGTAGCGCTGGCTGTGCGCGTCGCGCGCAAGCGCGTCGGTGAACTTCTTGCACTTGGCCCAGGCCTGCTCATAGGTAACATGCCCGTTCCTCTTCGCTGCGAAGGCCGTATCGGCAACCCCAAACGACGTCGCAATCGCCAGCGCGATGACGACACGGAACGACTTGCCCTTCAACATGGCGGTCTCCCTGTTTAAAAAGGCGTTTTTTCGGCTTGCACGGACGCCGGTCTACCAGGGTCACAATACGAGGCGCGTCATTCCTTATTTTTGATTCAGATCAAGTGGGGGCGCTTTTCGCCGCCTGCCATGGGACCCTGCGCTAAAGCGAGCCCTTGAGTCCGGACTTCTCGATGACGGCGCGCCAGCGCTCGATCTCGGATTTCACTTTCTGGCGAAATTGGTCCGGCGACTGGAGCCACGGCTCTATGCCCTGAACGCGCAGCCGCTCGCGCGTGTCCGGCGCATTCACGGCTTCGCGCAGCAACGCGTTGATGCGCTCGACCAGTGCGGGCGGCGTCGTTCCGGGAGCGAAGATGCCGAACCACGCGACGTATTCGTAGCCAGGCAACCCGCTCTCCGAGATCGGCGGCACGTCGGGCAGTTCGGGCGATCGCGTCAGGCTCGATATGCCCAAGGCGCGCAGGCCGTTCGCGCGCACCTGCTGGATCGCGCCCGGCATGGTGGCGACCGTGAAGTCGACGTGCCCGGCGACCACGTCGGCGAGCGCCGGACCCGCCCCTTTGTAGGGCACATGGTTGAACTTGGCGCTCGACAGAAGGCTGAACAGCGCGACTGCGAGATGCGACGAACTGCCGAACCCGCCGGTCGCATAGGTGATGCGCTCGGGTTGCTTGCGTGCCGCGCGGATCAGATCCCGCGCGGACCGCGCCGGATAGGACGGCGCCACCACCAGCAGATTGGGCGTCGTCCCGATCATGGTGACGGGCGCGAGATCCTTCATCGTGTCGTAGGGCAGCTTGTCGTGCAGAGCCGGATCATAGGTGATCGAGGCGCTGTGCAGCAGCAGGGTATAGCCATCACCCGGCGCTTGTGCCGCCATTTCCGTGCCGATGACGCCGCCGGCGCCGCCGCGATTGTCGACCACCACCTTGCTGCCGGAGATGTCCGACAGCTTGGCGCCGATGATACGGGCCACGATGTCGACGGTGCCGCCGGCCGCGAACGGCACGATCAGTCGGATGGGCCGATCGGGATAGCTCTGCGCCTGTGCGGCAGACACGCAGCCGAGCGCAAGAAGCCAAACGAAGAGTCGAGCCGGGAGGCGGGCGGGCGATTTCATCGGGATCCTCGGCGGGCGACCGACGAGGAAGCCGCCTCTGCCGGAGCGGCGCATCGATCAGATCGGGACGGTACCATTCACCGTGACGCGATGCATCAGGCGGCGCAGCGGCAGCTTGTAGTCGCTGATCGCCAGATGCTGAGTCATGCTGTTGTCCCACATCAGCAGATCGCCGACGCGCCATTGATGCCGGTAGAAGTACTTTGGTTGCGTGACCATGTCGGCAAGCTCCTTGATGAGGGGCAGGCTCTGTTGGTCCGGCATGCCGCAAATCCCGACGCACTCGCCCTCGCGCACATAGATCGCTTTTCGTCCGGTCACCGGATGCGTCCGTATGACCGGATGCTCGACGTCCGGGATGTCCTTCACCAGATCACCGAGCTTGCTGCCCGGGGCATATTTCTTGGCGCTGCCGCGGTGGATCGCGCGCAGGCCGGTGAGGGCGGCCTGCTTGTCCTTGGGCAACGCCTCATAGGCCGCGGCGGCGCTCGCGAATACCGTATCGCCGAGCGCACGGCCGTTCTCCATCGGGATCTCGCGGGCATACAGCAGGGAGCCGCGCGGCGGCGTCCTGGTGTAGGACATGTCGGTGTGCCAGGTGCGGCCCGCATCGGCATTGCCGATCGGCTTGCCGTTTTCGATGATGTTGGAGAGCACGAGAATCTCGGGGTGGCCCGGAAGGGCGAATTGCGTGCGCGGGCTGATCTCGAGGTCGCCGAAGCGGCGCGCAAAAGCAATCTGCCGTGCGGGCGTGAGCTTCTGGTCGCGAAAGACCAGCACCGAATAACGATTGTAGGCGTCGTCGATCTCCTGGAAGACGTCGTCGGGCAGTTCGGCCGCGACGTCCACGCCGCCGATCTCCGCGCCAACGTGCTGGCTCAGCGGCCTGACCTGCATGGTTTTCCTCCTCGCGCGTCTGTCGCTTCGAGACAGTGGCCTTGTGGCCGCTTGCCGACCGACGCGCCATGCGCGGAAAACTTATCCGGATGCGTGCGGGAGTCAAACCGACGCGGAATTCCAATGATTCTGACTTCGTTGGGATCGCGCGCGCGACGGCGATCATCCGGCGCCGGCCTGGGCGTCGCTTCCCGCCCGCGATCTCGGGGCTCCCGGCGTCAGATGCCGGGCCCGCGAGGGATGACGATGAAGCCCGGGGCGGTCTGAAGCCAACGGTGTGCTCCGCTGGTGTCTCCTCACCTCAGGGGAACGGAGAGAATTGGCGAAAGCCGGGATCAGGCCTCGGTGTCGGGCGAGCGCAAGCGAAAGATTTGTCCGGGCGTGCGCAACTTTTGTGGTCCGGTCACGTTGTATAGGGTCATCATCAAAAAGGGGCCTCCCATGAAACAGCATTTCGCTCGCTTGCTGGGCTGCGCGATGGCCATCGGCCTCGTGGCGCTGTCGGGCACCGAGGCGTCGGCGCAAGCGAAGACCGCGACCCAATGCCGGGACGAGTGGCGTGCCAACAAGGCCGACAATCAGGCCAAGGGAATAACGGAAAAAGCCTATGTGGCTCAGTGCCGCGCGGGTGGTGCGGCGGTGCAGACCGCGCCTGCGCCCGCACCCGCACCGACGGCGCAACCAGCGCCGGCAGCTGCCCCGAAAACGACCGCCGCACCCGCCCCGAAGCCCGCAAGGACAACGGCCGCCGCGACGACCGGCGCCAATCAGTTCGCGAACGAGGCGGAGGCCAAATCCCGCTGCCCGTCCGACACCGTCGTCTGGGTGAACGAAAAGTCGAAGATTTATCATTTCAGCGGGCACAAGGACTACGGCCATACCAAAGTCGGCGCCTACATGTGTGAAAGGGACGCCACGGCTGCCGGAGACCGCGCCGCCAAGGACGAGAAGCATCCTTGATAGTTCCAGGCGCGGTACTGAGTTGCCGCGCCGTCTCCCCGCTCGCCGCGAACCACACGAGGCTGTCATGGGACTTTTCGACAACGTCGGCGGTGCACTCAAAGGCGCCTTGGGACAGCTCGAAGCCGGGGCGATTCCGTCTATCATCTCGGACGTGCTCGCAAAAACCGATCTCGGAAGCCTCAATGGAATCGTCGCGAAGCTCCAGCAAGGCGGCCTGAATGCTCAGGTCTCGTCATGGCTTGGCAACGGGACGAACTTGCCCGTCACGGCCGACCAGCTAAGGGCCGCCCTGGGCAACGAGCAGGTCCGTGAGCTCGCGACGCATTTTGGATTGCCGGTGGACGGCGTGCTGAAGTTGCTGGCGGAGCATTTGCCCGCAACGGTCGATCAGGCGAGCCCCAACGGCTCGCTGCCGGCGGCAGCCTGACACCGCGGGGACCGTTCGGCCGCCGTCGCGAGCACCGAACACGAATGCCGGCACGGCCGGCCAGACTATCTTGGGCGTCCAACACCGAAAGGATATCGCCATGAAGGCTCTTATCTTGGCCGCGTTTCTGAGCTCGATCGCCGGGAGTGCATTCGCACAAAGCCCGAGCTGCGCGGCCCAGGCGGGCGAAAAGAAGCTCGCGGGAGCGGCGAAGACCAGCTTCATGAAGAAGTGCCAGAGCGACGCGGAAAAGGCCTGCGACGCGCAGGCGGCCGACAAGAAGCTTGCCGGCGCGGCGAAGACCAGCTTCACGAAGAAATGCGTGAAGGATTCGGCCGGATAATAATCCTCGCGCCTCTGCGTTGCGGCGTCGGATCGATCCCTCACGCGGCGCGCTGATCGGCCGGCCCATCCGGGCCGGCACGGGCGTCGGGCCGTCGGCGGCGAGCGCGCCGCCGGCGGGGAATTTTTCGATATCCGCCCCAGTCCTCAAATCGAGTAACATCCGACGATCCGCGAGGAGCGGTGATGTCCAAACCCGTCATCGTGACGGGCTGGCGTCGCGAGCGCGCGTTTCGCGCCGGCAGCCGACGACGCCGACGCGGCAACCGACGCGGCGGCGCCCTGCGTGGTGAGAGCGACTCTCATGAAAGACAGCACCGCATGGGAGGCCGGATCGCTGCGGGATCGGCTTTCTTCCCTGCCTTTGCTGGGCGCCCTTGACGAGTCCTCGCTCGCCGCTCTCCAGGCCGAGCTCGAGTGGCTGAGCCTGCCCGGCGGCGCAACGCTTTTTTGCGAGGATCAGATTGCCGACGCACTCTACATCGTCATCGCGGGATCCTTGGGCGTCACCGTGCGCCACAAAGACGGCCAGGACCTGCTCGTTGCGCGCTGCCAGGCGGGCGAGCTGGTCGGCGAGATGGGGCTGCTGGGCGGCGGACGGCGCTCGGGGACCGTCGTGGCGCTGCGCGACAGCGTCTTGTTGCGGCTCGGAAAATCCTCCTTTGAAAAGCTGCTCGAGCGGCATCCACGCGCGATGCTGTCGATCGTGTCGCAACTTGTCGATCGCTTGCGGACGGCCATGCGCCATGCCGGCGCCGAAGCCGCAAACCGGACCCTGGCGCTCGTCCCGCTCGGACAAGACGCGGACCACCAAGGCTTCGCGCGCGATCTCACCGAGCAGCTGGCGTCCGGCGGCAAGCGGGTCATGCTGCTCGACTTCGAATCGTCGACGCACAGGGCCGAATGGTTCGATGCCGCGGAGGCGGCGAGCGACAAGGTTCTCTACTACGCCGATCCCGCGCGGCCTGCCTGGACCGAGCTCTGCCTGCGCCAGGCCGACCGTGTGGTGCTGGTGGCGTCGGCCGGATCGCCGGTCGGCATGCCGGAGCGGCCGCACGATCAGCCCAAGGATCGGCGCCAGCCGCTCGATCTCGTCCTGCTGCATGACGATAACGGTGATCTGAGACAAGTCGCCGAAGGGTGGCGCAAGCAGCTGCCGATCGATCTCGTCTGCCACGTCCGCCGCCGCAATGTCGGCGATCTCGCACGCCTGGCTCGAATCCTGAACGGCACCGCGGTCGGTCTCGTGCTCGGCTGTGGCGGCGCGCGCGGCTTTGCTCATCTCGGAGTCGTGCGGGCGCTGCACGAAGCCGGGATCCCGATCGACATGATCGCGGGCTGCAGCATGGGAGCCATCGTGGGCGCCGGTGTCGCGCTCGAATGGGACCAGGATGAATTCAGGCGGCGGCTGCGTCGTGCATTCGTGGACTCCAATCCGATCAACGACTACACGCTGCCATTCCTCTCGCTTGTGCGGGGCGACAAGGTGGCCCGGCGGCTTGAGGAGCATTTCGGCGGCATCCGCATCGAGAACATGTGGCGGCCATACTGCTGCGTATCGACCAACCTGACGGCGGGACGGCTGGCGGTGCACCGCGACGGGTCATTGCTCGACGCGTTGCGCGCGAGCGTCGCGATTCCGGGTCTGCTGCCGCCGGTGATGATCGACGGCGAAGCCCATGTCGACGGCGGCATGATGAATGGCTTGCCGGTCGACGTGATGAGCTCGCGATGCGGCGCCGTCCTGGCGGTCGATGTCGCCAGCGATCCGTTGGGCCTGCCGTTTGCGGGCATCGACGAGAAGCCGTCGATGTGGCGGTTCCTGCGCGGGGTTCCTCCGATCGTCGACCTCTTGGTTCGGGCCGCCACCGTCAACAGCGACGCCCTCGCGAGGACCGTGCGCGCGCGGGCCAGCATCCTGTTCCAGCCCCCGCTGGCGACGGTCAATCTGCTCGATTGGCAGGCCTGCGATCGCGCGGTCGACATCGGCTATCGCCATGCGGTCGAGAAGCTCACGCAGGCGGACCCGTCGATCTTCCGCGGGCCGCCGTGATGGCGCAGGCGCCCATGAGATTGTCGGCGCGTCAGCTGCGGCTCGCCTCGGGCCTCGTTTTGTTGAGCTATATTTCCATGCATCTTGTTACCCACGCGTTCGGTCTGTGGTCGCTCGACCTCGCCGAGCGCGGGCTCGCATGGACCAAGGCCCTGTGGCAGAGCTGGCCCGGCACGGTGGCGCTTTACGGCGCCGCGGCGGCGCATTTTGCGCTCGCGCTGCGCACAATCTATCAGCGCCGCCACTGGGGTCTGCCGCTCATCGAGATCATCAGGCTGTGGGCGGGCTTCAGCCTGCCGCTGCTGCTGATTTCCCATGTGGTGACGACCCGTCTGGCGCTCGAGCTTTTCGGCGTGTCCTCGGACTACCATCGGATCGTCGGCCTGCTCGTCGCTTCCGGCAACGAGGGCTGGCAGATCGCCCTGCTGGCGCCCGGTTGGCTTCACGGCTGCCTGGGCCTGTGGATCAGCCTGCGCCATGTCGAGCTGATGCGCCGGCTCAAGCCGGCCTTGATCGTCTGTGTGGTTGCGCTGCCGCTGTTGTCGGCAGGCGGCTTCGGCCGCATGACCCAGGCCGTGGCGGCGGCGCCGCCGGCTGCGCAGAGTGCGCCGCTCGACGCGGCGGCAGCCGCGGCGCGGCGCGACCGGCTCGCGGTCTGGCAGCGCACAATCACGACGCTGTATCTGGGGTCGCTGATCGGCGCTTTCGTCGGCGGCCAGATCCGCAACCGGACCGAACGCAAAGCGGGGCAACCGGTGGCATGAAGCGGCGCCGTGACGATCGGCTCGGTCGCAACCAGCCTCACGCCGCGCGCTTGTCGGGCGGGTCCGCTGGCCCGGTCGGCTCGGCCGGTGCGAGCCGGCGGTCGGTGAGCTCGGCGCCGGCATTCGGCGGCATGCGCCAGAATATCAGGCTCGAGAGCGCCGCGATGCCGCCGACCAGCAGGAAGGCGGGCGCAAAGTCGCTCGCCTCGATCACGCTCTCGTGGCGCCACGTCAACACCGTCGCGACCACGAGCGCACCGAGCGCGACCCCGGTCGAGACCGAGAGCTGCTGCGAGACGGCGGCGAGCGAGGTCGCCCGGCTCATGCGGCGGGGCTCGACCTCGGCATAGCCGACCGTCATCGCGCTGGTGAATTGGAGCGAGCGGAAAAAGCCGCCCGCGAACAGCACCGCCAGCATGACCACGATCGGCGTCGAGGCGGTGAACAAGGCGCAGGCCGCGATGAAAGCCGAGCTCACCAGCGCGTTCCAGGTCAGCACGTTGCGATAGCCGAAGCGGCGCAGCAGGGTGGGGATCGCGGTCTTCATGCTCATGGCGCCCACCGCGGTGGCGAATGTGATCATGCCTGATTGAAACGGCGTCTTGTGGAATCCCACCTGAAGCATTAGCGGCAGCAAGAAGGGCAGCGCGCCTGCGCCGACCCGATAGAGGAATCCGCCGGCGACGCCGGCCCGGAAGCTCGGCAGCCGAAAGAGCGAGAGATCCATCACCGGGGCCGGCGTGCGGCGGGCATGCAGGATGTAGAGGAAGATGCACAATGCGCCGCCCGCGATCATCCCGACCAGGATGCCGGCCGGGAGAAAATCCTTGAGGCCGACGGCGGTCAGCCCGAAAGCGATCCCGCCGATGCCGAGCCCCGCCAGCACCATGCCGATCGGGTCGAAGGGCTCGCGCACCTCTCCGCGGATATTCTCGATGTATTTGGTGGCGAGCGCGATGCCGGCGAGCCCGATCGGCACGTTGATGATGAAGATCCAGTGCCAGGAGAAAAAGGTCGTGATGAAGCCGCCGAGCGGCGGCCCGAGCAGCGGGCCGATCAGCGCCGGCATGGTGACCCAGGTCATGGCGTCGACCAGGTTGCGCTTGTCGACGCTGCGCATCAGCACCAGCCGCCCGACCGGCGCCATCATGGCGCCGCCCATCCCCTGCAAGAAACGCGCGACCACGAAGCTATGCAGCGATTCGGACAGCGCGCAGCCGATCGACCCGATGATGAAGACCGCGATCGCCAGCCGGAAGACGGTGCGCGCGCCGAAACGGTCGGCGGTCCAGCCGCTGCCCGGGATGAAGATCGCGAGCGCCAGCAGATAGCTGGTCACCGCGAGCTTGAGGGCGAGCGGATCGGTCCCGATATCGACCGCGATCGCCGGCAGCGACGTCGCGATGACGGTCGAGTCCATGTTCTCCATGAACAGCGCGACCGCGACGATCAGCGGAACCAGGCGTTCACGCGTCATCGTGGGTCACGGGCGAGCCGAAGGAGGGGGAAAGCAACATGGGCCCTGAGTAGCGGAAGGAGGGCCGCAACCTCAAGGTCTTTCCTTCCCCGCCTTGCTGGCCGGACCAAAATACCCCAACCTCGGCAACGCGAGAGCCAGAACCCATCAGGGAGGCTGCCATGCGCTCCATCCGCTTGATCATGCTGCTGCTCGGCGTGTCGCTGGCGGCGCCGGCGTTGGCCGCCGACAAATATCCCAGCCGCCCGGTGCATTGGTTCGTCGGTTTTGCGGCCGGCGGTCCGAACGACATCATCGCGCGCATCATGGGCGAGTGGCTCTCCGACCATCTCGGTCAGCAATTCGTGATCGAGAACCGTTCGGGCTCGGGCGGCATGATCGCCGCGAATGCGTTGATCAATTCGCCGCCCGACGGATACACCATCATGTTCGACGCGCCCAACAATGCGATCGGAACCTCGCTCTACAAGAACCTTCCCTTCGTGTTCCTGCGCGACACCGTCCCGGTCGCCGGCATGATGCGGCTCACCAACATCATGGTGGTGCCGCCGTCGCTGCCGGTCCACAGCGTCGCCGAGTTCATCGCCCACGCCAAACAGAATCCCGGCGCGCTCAGCTACGCGTCCTCCGGCAACGGCACCTCGGTCCACATGTCGGCCGAGCTGTTCAAGGCGATGGCCGGCCTCGACATGGTGCATGTGCCTTATCGCGGCTCGGCCGCCGCCTATCCGGATCTCATGACCGGCAAGGTCCATGTGCTGTTCGACAATCTCCCGGGCGCGATCGAGTTCGTGCGCACCGGCAAGCTGCGCGCGCTGGGGGTGACCACGGCGGAGCGCTCGGCGGCGCTGCCCGACGTGCCGACGGTCGGCGAGACCGTGCCGGGCTACGAGGCGAGCGTCTGGTACGGCATCTCGGCCCCCAAGGGCACGCCGCCCGAGATCGTCGAGACCCTCAACAAGGCGGTCGGCGCCGCGCTGGCGGACCCGAAGATGAAGGCGCGCATCGCCGAGCTCGGCGCCATCCCGATGCCCATGTCGCCGGCCGAGTTCGGCAAGCTTTTGGCCGACGAGACCGAGAAATGGGCCAAGGTGGTGAAGTTCGCCAATATTTCGGTGGAGTGAGGGCAGCGCCCAGACGCTGGTCGTCATGCCCGCGAAAGCGGGCATCCAGTATTCCGTGATGGTCCAGTGGAGATGGGGCTGACCCATGGAAAGACGGTGATTACTGGATTGCCCGCTTGCGCGGGCAATGACAAGGTTTCTGGGTGCGGGGCAAAGCCGGCCTCGGTCCGCATGGCTGGTCCTCGCATGGCGCAACGGGCTTTTCCGGCCTGTTGACGATGAATAAATGAGGGGTCCGGCAAAGGGTTGGCGGGGCGGGATTCCCCGGATCATGCCCTAGGCACCGCGCCACCATCATGATATCCACCATCGCCAACCCAAAAGCGGGCCTCGATTCGCGTACGGAGTTCCGTCGCCGTCGAACGATCATCCCCGGTCGCCAGCGATGCGACGGGAAGCGAGCCGCTGCGGCGGATGGGAGTTGGCGATGGCCTTGAACGGTAATCCGCGCGAAGCGCTCACCTTCGACGACGTATTGCTGCAGCCCGGCCTGTCGGACGTGCTGCCGTCCGAGGCCGATGTGCGCAGCCGCATCACCCGCGAGATTTCCGTCAACATCCCGATCATCGCCTCCGCCATGGACACCGTGACCGAGGCCCATATGGCGATCGCCATGGCGCAGGCCGGCGGCCTCGGCGTCATCCATCGCAACCTCGAGCCCGAGCACCAGGCCGCCCAGGTCCGCCAGGTGAAGAAATTCGAGTCCGGCATGGTGGTGAACCCGCTCACCATCGGGCCCGACGCCACGCTGGCGGACGCGCTGTCGCTCATGAAGGACCACGGCATCTCCGGCATTCCGGTGGTGGAGGGCGCCAATGCGGGCAAGCCCGGCAAGCTGGTCGGCATCCTGACCAACCGCGACGTGCGCTTTGCGACCGACCCGCGCCAGAAGGTCCACGAGCTGATGACCAAGGACGGCCTCGTGACGGTGAGCGAGGGCGTCGGCCAGGAGGAGGCCAAGCGCCTCCTGCACCAGCACCGCATCGAGAAGCTTTTGGTGGTCGACGACAAGTATCGCTGCGTCGGGCTGATCACCGTCAAGGACATCGAGAAGGCGGTCACCTATCCGAACGCCTGCAAGGACGAGCAGGGGCGGCTGCGCGTCGCCGCCGCCACCACGGTCGGCGACGCCGGCTTCCGCCGCACCGAGGGCCTGATCGACGCCGGCGTCGACCTCGTGGTGGTGGACACCGCGCATGGCCATTCCAAGCACGTGCTCGCCGCCGTCACCCGCATCAAGCGGCTGTCCAACGCCGTGCAGGTCGTGGCCGGCAATATCGCGACCGCCGACGGCGCCAAGGCGCTGATCGACGCCGGCGCCGACGCCATCAAGGTCGGCATCGGGCCGGGCTCGATCTGCACCACCCGCATCGTGGCGGGCGTCGGCGTGCCGCAGCTCACCGCCATCATGGACGCGGTCTCGGCGGCGCGGAAAAGCGGCACGCCGGTGATCGCCGACGGCGGCATCAAATATTCCGGCGATCTCGCCAAGGCGCTCGCGGCCGGCGCCGACGTCGCCATGGTGGGCTCGCTGCTTGCCGGCACCGACGAGACGCCCGGCGAGGTGTTTCTGTTCCAGGGCCGCTCCTACAAGTCCTATCGCGGCATGGGCTCGGTCGGCGCGATGGCGCGCGGCTCGGCGGACCGCTATTTCCAGCAGGACATCAAGGATCATCTCAAGCTGGTCCCGGAAGGCATCGAGGGCCAGGTGCCCTACAAGGGGCCGGTCGGCAACGTGCTGCATCAGCTCACCGGCGGCTTGCGCGCCGCCATGGGCTATGTGGGCGCGAGGAATTTGCCCGATCTGCACGAGAAGGCGCAGTTCGTGCGCATTTCCGGTGCCGGTCTGCGCGAGAGCCACGTGCACGACGTCACCATCACGCGCGAGAGCCCGAATTATCCCAGCCGCGTCTGAGGCGGCGCGCCCGGAACCCAGGTTGGGCTCGGGCGTTCTGCTGACGGGCTCACGTGACGGCCTCACTCGATGAGCTCACTTGGGAGAACATCCATGCGGACACGCAAGCGCGTTGTCGGCGCGATCATTCTGTGTTGCGCCATCGCCGCCACCGGCGCGCAGGCGCAGACCGCGAAGCCCAAGCCGGCGCCCGCGGAGAAGAGCGAGCCCACGCTGTCGCAGACGACGGAAGACGTCAAAACCTGGTCCCGCAAGAAGTGGAACGCCGCCAAGGCCGAATACGCCAAGCAGACCACCAAATGGGCGGACTGCCGCAAGAAGGCGGACGCCAAGAAGCTCACCGGGCGTGCGAACTGGTCGTTTCTCTATGACTGCATGAAGAGTTGAAACTTGCTTGCCTCATGTTGAGGAGCGTCGTGCAGCGACGCGTCTCGAACACCTCATGGTGAGGAGCGCGCGCGGCGCGCGTCTCGAACCGTGGGCGGCTTGCACTCTTGTCCGTGGCCCGTCCTTCGAGACGGCGCTTCGCGCCTCCTCAGGACGAGGTGGAGCGTGTTGCGTCCCTGTAAAAAGACACCGCATCAGGGCGCCGGGGCACGAAGAACAGGCGCGGCGGCCGCGGATTTACAGGCATCGGCCCTGTAGTTTCCTGTTGTTACAGGCGGAATACAGGCGATTTACAGGGACGGCTCTGCGGCAGTTTCGATTTGCGGCCTCATGGTGAGGGGCGGCGCGTCATTTCCGCTTTATTCCTTCTTGTCTCGCCGCCAAGGTGGGCCGCAGCCGGACCAGGTAGTCATCGGCGGGGTAGCTGGGATGAGCTTTGCAGGGGCACTGCGGCGCTCCTCGGGCGTTGAGACCATGTCACCTCGCATGCGAGGCGACGCCGCTCGGGTTTTGGCCGCGATTGATGCCCCCCGCTGGCCTAGCCCGGGCGGTCGCCATTCCGGGTGGGCGCGGGCCTCGGGAAGAGGCGTCGATGGTCGGTTTTGTTGTAAAGAACAACGGATTTACAAGGCGCATGGGTGCGCCGGAAGCGGCGGGCGTGCGGTCTGCCACGCAAAAGGGCCGCCGACGGCGGCCCTGCTGGCTCTCATTGGCGACGTGACGGTGTGAGACATCCCGCTCTCATGCAAACGCCCGACGCTTGCGGGCATAAAAAAACCGATCTCGGGGCAGGCCCGGGATCGGCGCGCAATTCCAACTGTGGATTTTCTCCTACCACATTTTCCGGATTCTGCCAAACTTGATGCTGTCAAGACTCATCTTCGGAATGTTGCGAGGCGCGTTTCAAAACCGTCATGGCCGGGCTTGTCCCGGCCATCCACGTCTTGGTTCTCGCTGGCCCCTAAGACGTGGATGCCCGGCACAAGGCCGGGCATGACGAGTCGCAATCTCGCGATTTCAGCTTAATCCCCCAAGCCGCAGCCGAGCGCCGCAGTCACATCGGGGTCTTGTCGAGCAACCCGCAGGCGCTGCAGCGGTAGACGCGGCGCAGACCTTGCCGGCGCTCGATGCGCATCGGCGTCTTGCACTGCGCGCAGTTCGGGTCGCCGGTGAAGGATGGGCCGGCGAATCTGTCCGGCGCGGCCATCCGTTCAGCGGGTTTGCCGCCGGCTTCGGCGGGACTGATGTCGCGTTTGTCCATCGTTGGAACCCCCCGTTACGTCGACCCCACCGTTACAAAGTGGCTGTTTTACGGCCGGGCTCCGCCCGTTGGGGTGAGTCGGCCGCCAGCCTGCGCCGGAAGCGTTAACGTCACGTGAGTCCGTTGCCACGATATTTCGACGAATTTCGGCACGCTCCCCACAACAATCCGACCAGACCCACGTTGAGTGCCGCGAGGCCGGTCAGCACGCCGAGGGTCGCCTCGACGCCGCTCGCCTCGATCATGAGCGCGCCGGCCGACGGCGCCAGCGCCTGCACGATCAGGCTAGGAAACGCCAGTTTGCCCATCAGCCGGGGAAAGCGCACCGGGCCGAACAGCGCCAGCGGCAGGGTTCCGCGCGCGATCCAGGAGATGCCGTAGCCCGCCCCATAGATCACGATCACCACCGCCAGCAGCGGGAAGCCGCCGAGCAGCAGCGCGAGCCCGGCCGCCATCAGGGCGCAGGCGGCGACCAGCGTCCAGATCGGGTGATAGTGCGTTCCGAACACCCGCTCGACCACCCGGGCGCCGACCTGCGCCGGCCCGAACAGCGTGCCGAGCGCGACCGCGGCGGCGAAATCCGCGCCCCGGGCCTGCAGGAAGATCAGGAGATGCACCACCACGATCGAGCCGATGCCGGCCGCCAGCGACAGCACCAGGGCGAGCAGGACGAAGATACTTGTCTCGTTGGCGAGCGGCGGCGCGGGCTTGGGTGCGTCCTTCGCGTCGTCGGTTTCGGCGGCAGCGATCGCCGGCTGCCGGCGCACGACGGCGGCCTGCAACGGCAACGAGACGAACAGATGCAGCCCCGCATAGATCAGGCAGGCGCCGCGCCAGCCGGCGGCCTCGATCAGAAACGCGCTCAACGGCCAGCACACCGTGCTGGCGAAACCGCCGAACAGCGTGAGATTTGTGATCGGCCCGCGCGCGCCGTCGCCATACATCCGGCCGAGCGCCGCGAAGACCGCGTCGTAGAGCCCGGTGCCCATGCCGAGCCCGAGCACGACCCAGGCCGCGAGGTAGCAGGGCAGCGTCGGGGAGAGCCCGATGCCGGCGAGGCCCAGCGCGTAGAGCAGCGAGCTCGCGGCCAGCACCGGCCGCCCGCCATGCCGGTCGATCAGGCGGCCGACCTGCGGCGACACGAGGCCGGCGGCAAAAAGCCCGATCGACGTGCCGCCCACCACGGCGCCGAGCGACCAGCCGGTGTCGGCGACGATCGGCCCGGCAAACACCGCCGGAAAATAGAAGGACGTGCCCCAGGCGAGAATCTGCGCCGCGCCGAGCGCCGCGATGACGATCCGGCGGTCCGGCTCGCTCAATTCGTCTGGATCCCCGCCTTCTTCACCACCGCGCTCCAGCGCGCCACGTCATGCACCGCCTGGGCGCCGAATTCCTCCGGCGTGCTGCCGATCACGTCATAACCGAGCGCCTTGATGCGCTCCTGCATGTCGGCGGTGGCGAGGATCGCCATGATCTCGTCGTGCAGCTTCTCTACGATTTTGCCGTCGAGGCCGGCCGGGCCGAGCAGGCCCGCCCAGTTGGCGACCTCGAAACCTTTGAGGCCCTGCTCCTCCATGGTGGCGAGATCGGGCATCAGCGCGGAGCGCTTGCGCTCCGCCATCGCGATGGCGCGTACATGGGCGCGCTCGGCCTGCATGCCGGGCACGCTGGCGAACAGGAGCTGCACGCTGCCGCCCAGGAGATCGATCAGCGCCGGATTCATGCCCTTGTTGGGCACATGCACGATGTCGACGCCGGCGTCGAGCTTGAACAGCTCGGCCGCCAGATGCGAGGCGCTGCCGATGCCGGCCGAGCTGTAGCTCAGCTTGCCCGGATTGGCCTTGGCATAGGCGATGAACTCCTTGAGGTTTTCGGCCGGCACCGCCGGGTTCGCCACCAGCGCGTAAGGGCTGATCGCCACGTTGATGATGGGGGTGAGGTCGTGCGCCACGTCATAGGGCGGCGTCTTGTTGACCGCGACCGTGAGCGACAGGCTGCTCGGGGTGTAAAGGAGCGTGGCGCCGTCGGGCGGCGAGGCGATCACCGCCTTGGTGCCGATGATGCCGGCCGCGCCGGCGCGGTTCTCGACGAAGAATTGCTGGCCCAGGCGCTCGGACAGCTTCTGCGCGATCAGCCGCGCCATGACGTCGACGCCGCCACCCGCCGCGACCGGCACGATGATGCGCACCGGCTTGTCGGGATATTGCGCCCGCGCCGCCAGCGGGCCGAGCAGCAGAAGCATCACCCCGGCCGCAAACGCGCGTCCCATCCGTGGCATCATGGATCCTCCGAATTAACCTCACGCCATAACAACAATTGCCGCCCGAATGAAGCCCCGGGGCCTGTGCTATGTTGCGGCACCGGCGCTACGCGTTCCTGTGAGGTTTTCGAGTGATCGCCACATCCACCACCCTCGTCCTGAGGAGGCGCGAAGCGCCGTCTCGAAGGACGGGCGACGGGCGACAGCGGTGCAAGCGGCCCATGGTTCGAGACGCGCGCTGCGCGCGCTCCTCACCATGAGGTGGGCAAACTCGGCGCGGGCCCTGATGGCCATCATGGCCGCATGGCTCTTGCTCGCGTCGCTGCTCGCGGCCGCCTCCGCCCATGAGCCGGACGAGCGCGCCATAGCGCCCGATGTCGGCTACCGGCTCACGCCGGCCTATCTCAATGGCAGCGCGGCGGAGCGGGCGGGGCTCGATGCCGAGATGGCGGCGATCCCGGGGGCCGATCCCGACGCGGTCGAGCTCGGCCACGATCTCGACGGCGACGGCGACGCCGACGAGATCCACATCCACCTCGAGGTCATCGAGATCCAGGAACAGGTTTTTCCGGGCGAATACGTCACCTTCTGGGTGTTCGCGCCGCTCGGCAGCCCGATGGGATCGCCGGCGCGGCTGCCGAGCCCGACCATCCGGGTCGAGGAGGGCGACGTCGTCTATGTGACGCTGCACAACACGCACTATCTGCCGCACACCATCCATTTCCATGGGATGGCGCAGGACAATGTCATGGACGGCGTGCCCGACATGACCCAGCGCGCGGTCGCGCCGGGACAGCAATTCACCTACCGCT
Source organism: Xanthobacteraceae bacterium (assembly GCA_036270895.1). Classification (GTDB taxonomy): domain Bacteria; phylum Pseudomonadota; class Alphaproteobacteria; order Rhizobiales; family Xanthobacteraceae; genus JAVDCA01. The sequence continues at coordinate 5,743 of DATBBS010000468.1, read as the reverse complement.
TCGTGGCGAAGACGCCCGGGACCTTCTGGTATCACTGCCACGTGCAGGACCACATCCATCCGCTCATGGGTCTGGCCGGGATGATCATCGTCGAGCCCAACCGGCCCAACAATCATTTCGCCCATCTGGTGCCCGGCGCGGGGCGCATCGCCCCGATCGCCAAGGCGACGGCCGAGCAGTATCAGGGCGAGTATTCGCTCGTGTACATGGACATCGACGACCGGCTCAACCGCATCCCGGCGGCCTACAGCGACCCGCGCGAGATCGAGCGGCGCATGCACCGCGACTACGACTCGACCCAGCGCAAGCCGAACATTTTTCTGCTCAACGGCCGCAGCTTTCCCTTCACGGTGCGCGACACGCCGATCCTGGTGAAGCCGGACGAGACCACCAAGCTGCGCATCCTCAATGTGGGCGGCCGCACGCTGGCGCTCCACACCCATGGCCACCACCCGACCCTGACCGACCTCGACGGCTATCCGGTGCCGAAAGCCGCGCAGATCACCCGCGACACCTTCGCGGTCGCGCCGGCGCAGCGCATCGACCTGGCGCTGCGCACCGGCTCCGACGGCACCTATGCGAACGGTCCGGGCGTGTGGCTGATGCACGACCACACGCCCGAAGCCGCCTCCAACAAGGGCATCAATCCGGGCGGCGACCACACCATGATCGTCTATGAGGGCTTCATGGGGCCGGACGGGTTGCCGGTGCATCAGGCCGGGCAGGGCGCCCTTGGCGCCGCGCACGAGCTGCATTTCGACGCCGATTATTATGCCGGCAAGCGGCCGGTGTTCGGGACGGATATCTTCCATGCGACGCAAGAGAATTACGACAAGGCGGCGGGTCCGCCCGCCGGCGGCGCCTTCGACTACCCGCGGCGCGAGCAGCACGCGGCGCTGCCGCGCCTCGACCTGATCGACGCCGAGAAGCACCGCGTCGTCGCCGATGCCTGCGCGGGGCCGCCGCGCGGTTTTCGCCGCATCGAGATCAAGGCCGGCACCCGATACGCGCGCGACGGCGAGGTGTTTGGTTTCGAGCCGCGCGAGATCCACGCCGGGCGCTGCGAGGAAATCGAGATCGTGCTCGACAATTCCGACGAGATTCGCCACGACCTGATGATCCTCGGCCTCAATCCGGTCTTCGCCCTCAACGTGCTCGGCCCCAATGTGGCGAGCGCGCGCTTCGTGACGCCGGACCAGGACGTCACGCTCATGTTCCACTGCCACGTGGCGACGCACGAGAAGGTCGGCATGGCGGGCCGGCTGGTGGTCGGCCGCGGCGGCGAGCGGGTCGCGCAGGCGGCGCCGGCGGGCGAGGCGCCCGCCGCCGCGCCGGCTGCGCCCGCCGAGGCGATCTATCGCGGCACCGGCACCGTGATCGCGGTTCTGCCGCGCCTGGACCGGTTGATCGTCAGTCACCAGGAGATCAAGGGCTTCATGCCGGCGATGGAGATGAGCTACGCGGTCGAGCCCGCCGGGCTGCTCGACGGCCTCCATCGCGGCGACCGGATCGAGTTCAGCATCAACGGGGCGAACGCCACCATCACCGCCGTCACGGTGATCGAGCCGACGAGGTGAGGGCTTCGTTCACCTCTCCCCGCGTGCGGGGAGAGGTCGACATCCGAGCGTTAGCGAGGATGGCGGGTGAGGGGGCGTCTCCGCGAGTCTGAGCGCCTGGCCCCCCTCACCCCGACCCTCTCCCCGCAAGCGCGGGGAGAGGGAGCGCGGACTCAGTCATTGCCGGGAGAGGGAGCGCGGGCTGCACTGACTCTCGCTCCCTCCCCCGCTTGCGGGGGGAGGGCGGGGAGGGGGCGCAGCTGGCTCAGGCGCGCGTGGCTTCCCCCTCCCGGCCTCCCACGCAAGCGGGGGAGGGGCGCCAGCGCCGTGCGCGCCGCAACAGTCTTCGCTTGCCCACAAAGCGGCGAGAGCGCGCGCCAGCGCCATTGTAAACCGCCTGTGTTCCCCCCACGTTAGGGCTCCAGCCGATTCCCCGCGAGCGCCCGCCCCATGATGTTCCAGGCCATCCTGTTTCCCGTGTTCGTCCAGGTCGCCCTGACGTTCGGGCTGCTGATCTGGATGGGGGCCCGGCGCGGGGGCGACGTGCGCGGCGGCAAGGTCGATCTGACCAAGGTCGGGCTGCGCGAGCCCGGATGGCCGGCGCGCACCACCCAGGTCGCCAACGCCTTTTCCAACCAGTTCGAACTGCCGATGCTGTTCTTCGTGCTGGTCGCCTTCCTCATGATCATGCGCCACGCCGACGTGATCTTCGTCGTGCTGGCCTGGGTGTTCGTGTTCACGCGCCTGGTCCATGCCGCCGTCTTCGTGACCAGCAACAAGGTGGCGCAGCGAGGCCAGGCATTTGGCGTCGGCGCCCTGGTCCTGATCGTCATGTGGGGCCTGTTCGCGGTCGAGATCCTCACCGGCACGTGATGCGATGACACCCGCCGCCCGTCTCTCCGCCGCCATCGAGGTGATGGCCGATATCGAGTCGCGACGCCGGCCGGCGTCGGACGCGCTGAAGGATTGGGGCCTCGCGCACCGCTTCGCCGGCTCGGGTGACCGCGCCGCCATCGCGGGCATCGCCTATGACGCGCTGCGCCGCAAGGCGTCCGCCGCCTTCCTGATGGGCGAGGACACGCCGCGCGCCGTGCTGCTCGGCATGCTGCGGCTCGAGCGCGGCATGGACGTGGGCGCGATCGCGCGACTCGCCGACGGCGCGCGCTTCGCGCCCGCGCCGCTGAGCGAGGCGGAGCAGAAGAGCCTGCGCGACGGCTCGCTCGCGCAGGCGCCGGCGCATATCGCGGGCGACTACCCGGAATGGCTCGATCCCCATCTGGCGCGGGTGTTCGGCGAGGAGCGAGCTGCGGAAGCAGCCGCGCTCGCGCGCCGCGCGCCGCTCGACCTGCGGGTCAACACCCTCAAGGCCGACCGCGACAAGACGGCGAAATCGCTCGAGCACCTCAAGGTCGCGCCCACGCGCTGGTCGCCGGTCGGGCTGCGCATCGCGCTGCCGGCCGACGCCAAGAACATCGCGGTCCATTCCGAGCCGGCCTTTTTGGGCGGCCTCATCGAGGTGCAGGACGAGGGCTCGCAGCTTGCCGCGCTCATGTCGGGCGCGAAACCCGACGCCCAGGTGGTCGATCTCTGCGCCGGGGCGGGCGGCAAGACCCTGGCGCTCGCCGCCCTGATGGAGAACCGCGGGCAGATCTATGCGACCGATCTCGACAAGCGCCGGCTCGCGCCGATCCACAAGCGGCTGGAGCGCGCCGGCGTGCGCAACACGCAAGTGCATACGCCGCACGGCAAGGAGGACCTGCTGGCCGAGCGCCACGGCCAGGCCGACCTGGTGCTGATCGACGCGCCCTGCACCGGCACCGGCACCTGGCGGCGCAACCCCGACGCCAAGTGGCGGGTGCGCCCGGGCGCGCTCGCCGAGCGCATCAAGGAGCAGACCGCCGTGCTCGATCGCGCGGCGCCGCTGGTGCGGCCGGGCGGGCGCATCGCCTATGTGACCTGCTCGGTGCTGGCGGAGGAGAACGGCGACCAGGTGCGTGCCTTTACGGAACGCCACCCGGAATTCGCGGTCGCGCCGCCGGCCGAGCTTCTGGCCCCGCTCGGCGAGCGCGCGCTGGTTTTTCGCCAGGCCGTGTTCCTGTCGCCCGAAGGCCTGCAGATGACCCCGCGGCGCACCGAGACGGACGGGTTTTTCGTGAGCGTGCTGGTGCGGCGATAGCACCGGTCGTTCGTCATGCCCGGCCTTGTGCCGGGCATCCACGTCTTAATGCCTCGCCAGGAAGCAAGACGTGGATGGCCGGGACAAGCCCGGCCATGACGGAATCCGTAGGATGGGTTGAGCGTTTGCGAAACCCATCGGTGCGGCGACGCATGTGCGATGGGTTTCGCTGCGCTCAACCCATCCTACGGGCCCTCCGCCAGCCGGCGCGCCCTGTCGGCCGCCATCGCGGCTTTGAGGCCGTCATATTCCTCGCACGCAATGAGACAAATCCGCTCGAGCGCGGCGAGGTGCTCTTGCGCGCGCTCGGGCTGGCCGATCGCCAGAAATGCCTCACCCATATGCGCGTGGGCGCCGCGGTGGCGCGGGTTGAGGGTCAGCGCCTGCCGATAGTGGCGGAACGCCGCATCGAGCTGGTGCGATCGCCGGTACGCGTAACCGAGATGAAGCTGGAGATCGGCGTTGCGGGCGTCACGCAGCGCAGCCGGCGTGAGCGCCGCGATGGCGCCGGTCCAGTCGCCGGCGGCGAGCAGCTTCTTGCCGGCGGCGAAATCCGGGTCGAGCCGCGCCCAGTCAACTCCGGCCGTCATCGACTCCATGGCGCCGCAGATCGGCCAGCCTTCGGTTTCGGTCGCGCGGCCCGCAACCACGTCAGCGGGCGTGCGCCGCGCCTGTTCCTGCGACGCCGGCCCGATCGCCGCATAGGTCGCCGCGGCGACCATAACTCCCAGCAGGGCGGCCGATGCGGTTGCGTGGATCATCGCGCGCCTTCGGGGCCTTTCATCTCCGCGCCAGGAAGGTTTTGGCGTCGCGGATTTCCGGCCGGTCGGTATCGGCGTCCTTGGTCAGCGCGACGAGCTGCTGGAAGAAGGCGGTCGCCTTTTGCTTGTTCTTGGCCAGGTCGGCGGCTGTCGCGGCGCCATAGAGCCCGCGCAGCCGGTTCGGCGTCGATTTGAGCGCCATCTCGTATTCGGCGAGCGCCTGCGCGGGTTGCTGCTGCTCCAACAGCAGGTCGCCGAGGAGCTCGCGCATCGGGTAGAGCCGGTTCTCCATGGCGATGTGCTTCTCGCTGCCGTCCTCCAGGTCGGCGGCGGCGCGCATGAACTTGCGCGCGTCGTCGTTCATTCCCTTGGCCTGCGCCACCCAGGCGGTGGCGGCGAGGATCTGGACCTCGACCTGCTCGGCCCAATAGGGCTGGCTGGCCTTTTCCAGCGCGGCGCGCAGCTCCTTGAGCTTGGCGATCCCTTGCCCGGCCGCCGCAACATCGCCGCTGCGCGCCGACCCGATGGCGCGGGCGAAGTAGGTGATCGCGTCGGCCTGCGGGAAGGGGCCGCCATGCGGCTCGAGCTCGGCCGCCTCTTTCCACGCCTGGCGCTCCAGGGCGTAGCGCGCCGGCACCGCCGCGAGCCCGGTATAGCCGACGACGAAGTCGAAGCCGAATTTCTTGATGGCGTTGTTCTCGTCGACGATTTTCTTGGCGCGCTGTTCCTGGCCCATCTGCAGAAGCGCGTATTCGGTGAAGTCCAGCCAGTGCGGCTCGACCGGATGCGCGGCGCCGGGCCAGGCTTTTGCGGCCTGCGCGACGCCGACCGCGCGCGATTTCGCATTCGACTCGACCGACTGCGCCCAAAACCCCACCATGGAATAGATGTGCGCCGGCATGTGCAGGGCGTGCGGGGCCGATGGCGCGATGGCCGCATATTTGTCGGCGGCCGCGAGGGCGCGCTGCGCCAGCGGCGGATAGTCGTAGCTGTGGATGAGATAATGCAGCACGCCCGGGTGGTCCGGGTGGGTGGCGGCGATCTTTTCCAGGAGCGCGCCCGCCTTGAGCTGGTTGGCATAGGCCTTGTCGCTCGGCAGTGCGGTCTCGTTCAGCGCCAGCGCGTAGAAGACCGCCGCCTCGACGTCGTCCGGGTATTTCTGCATCAACTGCTGCATGGCCTGTTCGTAGGCGAGCCCGCGGGTCGTCTGGTCGACCTTGTCATAATCCTGGTAGTAGACCGCCATCGCG
>DATBBS010000467.1:0-9936 GCA_036270895.1 Xanthobacteraceae bacterium | reverse complement strand
GGGAGAAGGGACTGATGGCTGCGGGGACTAAGGGGACCTTTCAAGGGTGCAGTCGCATCTGCGGGACACGGAACCCTCCCAACACACTAACTGGAGGTTCAACATGAAGATGGTAAAAAGCCTTCTTCTCGGTTCAGCGGCAGGTCTCGTCGCGGTGGCCGGGGCGCAGGCCGCCGATCTTCCCGTAAAGGCCAAGCCGGTCGAATACGTGAAGGTCTGCAGCCTGTATGGGGCGGGTTTCTGGTACGTTCCGGGAACGGACACGTGCTTGAAGATCGGCTCGTATGTCCGTGTCCAGACGGCTTGGGACGCGGAAGGTGGCGGCATCCCGATCGGCATCGGCACGGGCGGCGGACAGTTCACCCGCAGCGACAGCAACGAGTTCAACTACCGGACCCGGGCAGCGCTCAGCGTGGATCTGCGCACGCAGACCGAATACGGCACGTTGCGGTCCTACCTCGAAGTCGGCGCCGAATTCACCACGACGACGGCCAGCGGCGCGATCGCGAACGTTCCGTTCTTCGATCGTGGCTTCATCCAGTTCGCCGGGTTCACGGCGGGCCGCATCCGGTCATACTTCGACATCAACTCGTTCGCGCCTTACTCCTACTCGAACAACCGCGTGTCGGGTGACACCGGCGCGACCGGCATCTACGGCATCGCCTATACGGCTCAGTTCGGCAACGGCGTCACGGCTTCGTTGTCGTTCGAAGACGGCGGCGCCTCGGTGGGCGGCAACAACACCGGCTCCGCCGGCGGTCGTGGCCGCTACACTGTCGACGCAGCGACGGCTGCCTTCTTCGCACAGGGTGCCCAGATCGTGGACAACAAGGGCACGACCTTCCCGGACGTGGTCGGCGCTCTGCGCATCGACCAGGCCTGGGGCTATGCGCAGGTGGCGGCGGCGTTGCATGACGCGAGCGGCGCCTACTACGGGGCTGTGGACTCCAACCTCAACGGCCATCCCGGCGACAAGCTGGGCTTTGCGGTGACCGGCGGCTTCACGTTGAACGACGTCCTCGGCTTGAAGGGCGATCAGTTCGGCATGCAGGCGGCCTATGCGCAAGGCGCCGCGGGTTACGTCACCCGCGTCAATACGCCAATGCTGGTCTGGGACAGCAACACCAACGTCGGCATGAACTGGATCACCGACGGCGTGTTCGATACCGGCACCGGCATCGAGCTGACCACGACGTGGGGCATCAACGGGTTCTACCAGCACTTCTGGAACCCGAAGTGGCGCACCTCGTTGTATGGCGGCTATGTTGAGGTCGACTACAACGGCACGGCCACGGCCATCATCAACTCCCACCTTCCCGGTGCGGCAGGCTCGCTTCAGCCTTGCGGCGTCGTGGGCGGCGGCGTGATCAGCCCGATCACTCCGGCGGCTGGCAATGCCTGCTCGCCGGACTCGAGCTGGTGGCAGGTCGGTACGCGGACCCAGTGGAATCCGCATCCGGACCTCGACATCGGTGTCGACGTGCTGTGGACGCACCTCAACACGGCCTACAAGGGCAATGCCACCGCGCTTGCGGCGAACGGTGCGCGTCCCGGCTGCCTCTCGGCGGGCGGTGGATGTAGCGTGGACGACCAGGACGTCCTCTCCGTCATGTTCCGCATCCAGAGAAACTTCCTGCCCTGATCGCCTGATCAAGGCTGGTTGACTCAAGAGCCCCCGGCAGCTTGCTGCCGGGGGTTTCTTATTTGCGGCGGCGCATCAGGATCGGATATCCATTTGCGGCCCGAGCGGATCGGCCGGTCTGAAAAATGCCGGAATTTCGGCCCGTGACGGAGCCTGTGATATCAATGAGCGGTCAAATGCCCGCGGCCCGCTCGGACACGGATACCCAATGTGATGTGGCTGCATGAATCGATCTGAGCACCGATCCACGCGACGAGCGGGCCGGGGCCAAGCCGCGGAATCTCTCGCCACCGCCGTGCGGCTTCATCGGGCTGGCGCATTGGCGGAGGCCGAGTCGCACTATCGTGGCGCGCTTGCGGCCGACGCAAACAGCGTCGAATGTCTGCACAATCTCGGCATCCTCGCCATTCAAACCCACCGCAACGAGCTCGCGGTCGAGCTCATCGGGCGGGCGGTCCTCCTCAACGGCCGCTTGCCCGACGCCCACTACAATCTTGCCTGCGCGCTGCAGGGCTGCGGCCGCCTCGGCGAGGCGATCGGGCATTATCGGCGGGCGATTGAGCTGAAGCCGGACAATGCGGCGGCGCATATGAACCTCGGCAACGCGCTGACGCAACAAGGCCTGGCCGAGGAGGCGATCGGTTCTTACGCAGCGGTGCTCGGGCTCGATCCGCGTTCGGCGGTTGCGCATTACAACATCGCCAACGTGCTGGCGCGGCAGAAGCGATTTGGCGAAGCGGAGACGTCCTATCGGGCGGCCATCGACTGCAATTCCGGCTTTGCCGAGGCTTACAACAATCTCGGCAATGTCCTCAAAGACCAGGATCGGCTCGCTGAGTCCGAGGACGCCTATGCGCGCGCCCTGGCGCTCAAGCCGGGCTATGTCGAGGCGCACAACAATCTGGGCGTCGCCACGTCGTTGCGCGGCGATTCGGCCGCCGCGCAGGCGCATTTTCGCGAGGCGGTGCGGCTTGCGCCGCGCTTTGTCGAGGCCCACAAGAACCTCGGACTCGCGTTGTCGCGCGCGGGCAAGCCGGAGGACGCCATACGGGAATTCGGGACGGCGCTCGCGCTGCTCCCCGGCGATCTGGACTCCCTCCATCATTTGGCGCGCGAGCTGCTGACGCTTGGCGATGCGAAGGAAGCGGCGGCCTTGCTGACGCCGGCGCTCGACGCCGGAACGGCGGAAACCCGAAGCCTGCTCGCCCTGTGTCTGCAATCCATGGCGCCGGATCACCTTGAGGCGCTACGGCCTTACGTGGTGCGCGCCATGTCGGAGGGATGGGCGCGCCGGGGCGAGCTGGAGCGTGTCGGGATCGTCCTGGCCAAGCAGACGGCCGGCATGTCCGCCTGCGTCGCGAAGCTGAGCGGTGCCGTCGAGCCGATGCTCGGGGCGGCCGATATCGCCTCGCTCGCCGTTGATCCGCTTTTGCGGCAGGTGATGATCTCCGGACGGGCGAGCGACGCCGGTCTGGAGAAGGTGCTGACCGCCGCCCGCCGAAGGCTGCTTGATGGCGCGGCGGACGAACCGCATGCCGGGCTCCTGGATTTTTTCTGCGCGCTGGCGCGCCAGTGCTTCATCAACGAATACCTTTTTGCCGAGACACGCGAAGAGCGCGCGGAAGTGGAGCGCTTGACGGCGGCGATGGCCGAGCGGCTCCAATCGGGTGCGGATATTCCACCGCTGTGGGTGGTCGCGATCGCGGCCTATTCGCCTCTCCACCGCATTCCCGGGGCGGAGCGGCTTCTCGAGCGCACCTGGCCGGCGCCCGTCGACGAGGTGCTGACGCAGCAGATCCGCGAGCCCGTGGAGGAGCGAAAGATCAAGCAGACGCTGCCCCGCGTCACCGAAATCGACGCGGACTCGCGCGACGTTCAGGCGCAGTACGAGGAAAATCCCTATCCGCGCTGGGTCACGCCGCCGCCCCTGCTCAAGCCTTTGAGTATCAACGACTATGTTCGCGCCAGGTTTCCCCGTGCACCGTTCCGCCCGGTCTCCGCGCCGGAGGGCCCGGACGTGCTGGTCGCGGGCTGCGGCAGCGGTTCGCATGCAATCGAGGCCCATCGTCGGTACGCCAAGGCACGTGTTCTGGCGATCGATCTCAGCAGCGCGAGCCTGGCCTATGCGGTGCGCAAGACGCGCGCGCTCGACCTGCCCATCGAGTTTGGCCAGGCCGACATCCTCAGGCTCGGCAAGCTGCAGCGACGCTTCGACGTCATCGAGGCGGCCGGCGCGCTTCAGTGCCTGAAGGATCCCGCGGCCGGCTGGCGCGTTCTGCTCTCGCTGCTCAAACCCGGCGGCCTGATGTTGACCGGCCTTTACAGCAAGCTCGCGCGATCCGACATCAATGCGGCGCGGGCCTATGTGGCCGAGCGCGGCGGAAGCGCCGGAGACATCCGGCAACGCCGGCAGGAGATCCTGGCCTTTCCGGACGGCGCGCCCGGCAAGAGCGTCACGCTCGCGGGCGATTTCTATTCGACCAGCGATTGCCGCGACCTCTTGTTCCACGTCCAGGAATATCAGCACACGCTTCCCGAAATCGCCGCGTTCGTGGCGGCCGAGAACCTGCAATTCCTTGGCTTTCAGCTCGGGGCGCCCGTGCTGCGTGCCTATGCGGCCGAAAATCCCGACGATCCCGCCATGACCGATCTCGATCGCTGGCACCGTTTCGAATGCAAGAACCCGGGTATTTTCGCCGGCATGTACCAGTTCGCGATCCAGAGACCCTGAGCCCTCAGGCGGCGCCGAGCATCTCGCATCTGGCGACGAACAGGCCGATGCGCGCGATCGTGTCGGCTTCGGCCAGGAGCGGCGCATGGCCCTGGTCGGGAATCTCGATCACCACGGTGTCGCGACGGCGCGCCTGCATGTCGGCCACCGTGGCGGCCGACAGGAGGTCGGAATTGGCGCCGCGGATGACCATGAGGGGAACATTGCCGAGGGCATCGAATTGCGGCCACATCGGCGGCAGCGGGTGGGCCGGGTCGATCGCCGCGAGCGCGCGCGATAGCTGCGGATCGTAGGTGAGGACGAGGCGGCCGTCCTGCTGGCGCCAGTTCCGGCGCGCGGAGGCGAGCCAGTCGGCGTCGGTGAGCCTCGTGAACTGGGTGCCGAACAGCCGACGCAGGATTTCCGCGCCGTCCTCGAAACCGCCGGGATGCGGCAGCTTGCCCACATAGCTCTTGATCCGCATCAGTCCTTGCGCCTCGATCACCGGCCCGATGTCGTTGAGCACCGCGCCCGCGATGGCGGTCGGACGAAGCGCCGCCAGCGCCATGGTGAGGAGACCGCCCCGCGAGGTGCCGATGAACACGCCGCGCGCCACCGCGCGGGCGGTCAGGACCGCGATCACGTCGGCGAGCTCGACGGGAATCGAATAGTTCCCCGGATCGCGGTCGTGATCCGACAGGCCGCGGCCGCGATAGTCGAGCGCGAGCACGCGTCGCGGGCGATCGCGGTCGCCGGCAAGCACCGCCGCCAGCTGGTCGAAGTCGGCGGTGGTGCGGGCGAGACCCGGCAGGCACACGACCGGAAGGCCGGGCGCCGTGCGCTCGCCATACTCGCGCACATGCAGCCGCAGCCCGTCCGGCGCGGTCACGAAATGATCCGCAATGCCGCCGTCACCCATGCGCGCCGTCGCCGAAAGCGCTGCAATCATGCGCTAATCCGTCTGCGCGCCGCGCCGGAGGTCGGCCTCGATCATGAGCCTGGCCCCGCCGCCGAAGCGAACGCGGTAGACCTGGAGATTTTCCAGGATTCGCTGGACGTAGTTGCGGGTCTCGGAAAACGGAATGCGCTCGACCCAGTCGACCGGATCGACGCGGGGGTCGCGCGGATCGCCGTAGCGCTCGACCCATTCCTTCACCCGGCCGGGCCCGGCGTTGTAGCCGGCAAAAGCCAGGATGTAGGAGCCGCGATAGCGCGTGATCACGTCGCCGAGCTCGGCTGCCCCCATCTGCATGTTGTAGACGTTGTCGTGCAGCAGGCGGTGCTGATCGAACGAGACGCCGAATTTCTTGGCGATATAGCGGCCGGCGTCGGGCGTGACCTGCATGAGGCCGAGCGCGTTCGCGCTCGAGACCGTTTTGGGATTGAAGGCGCTTTCCTGGCGGGCGATCGAGTAGACAACGGCCGGCTCGACTTCCGGCCCGATCGCGCTGTACTGCGGCAAAGCCCCGACCGGAAACGCGTAGTGGTCGAAGGGAAGTCCGCGTCCCAGCGCGATCTTGCCGATCAGCAGGACCGACCGGGCGTCGGCATTCTTCTCGCCAAGGTCGGCCAGCATGGCGAGCGCGCCCTGGTCCTGCGTCTTGTCGGCGAGGTCGGCGACCATCGGGACGACGAGATCGCGCTCGCCCAGCGCGTAGAGGATTTCCGCGGCGCGCACCACTTCCAGCCGCGCCAGGGTCTGGCGTCGGTCGGGCGGAAGGGCGGGCGGGGCCGAGAAGGCGATGTCGCCGTGACCGAGCCGCGCGCGGGCCAATTGTCCGTAATAGGCGGTGGTATAGCGCGCCGCCGCCTCGTAATGCGCGCGCGCTTCCTGCGGCTTGTGGGCTGCGTCCGCGGTGCGCCCGAGCCAATAGCCGGCGCGCGCCAGCGTGATCGGGTTCGCGTTGCCTTGGGCGACGCGCGCGAAATGCTGGGCGGCGGCCGCCGGCTCGTTGAGGAAGCGCAGCGCGATCCAGCCGGCGGTGAATAGGTGCTCGGCGCGGTAGTTGTCCTTCGGCGGCGGCACCGCGTCGCGGACGACCGCATAGGCGAGCTTGGCATCGCCGATGTCGAGCAGCTTGCGGGCGACGAGCCGGCGCTCGACCCACCATTCGTCGAGGTCTTGCAACTGGGCCGGATCGCGCGGCGCCGTCAGCATCAGCGTGCCCGCCTCGGCGATCTTGTCGCCGCGTCGCAGCCATTGCGCCCGGCTGAAGATATATCCGGCGTCGCGGCGGGCCTCGGCCGGCACCGCGTCGAGCTGCGCCTTGGCGTTGGGCGCCTTGGCGGAGACGGAGATGCGCGCCTTGGCGATCGCGGGCTCGGCCCCGCCGAGGCGCTTGGCGGCGCGCAGCCCGGCGTCGGCGTCATCGGTGGTGTAGAGCCGCCGGTCCATGCGCGCCTTCTCGTCCGCTCGCGTGATGAATTCGCCGAACAGCTCGAGCGCCTGGGCCTCGAGATCGCTCGGGAATGAATCGACACGCCAGGCCTCGCGCGCCTGGGCCTGGGCGCCGGCGCGATCGCCGTCCGACATCAGCGCCCGCGCGAGCGCAAACCTTCCCTTCGCGCTCAGCGGCTTGCTCTGCGCGAAATACGCCCGCACGGTCGGAGATGGGGCACGCTCCTGCCACAGCATCGCCTCGGCGCGGCGGCGGAACGTGACCATGTTCGGCCAGCTCGGGTTGGCGGCGATAAAGGCGTTGTAGCGGGCGAATTCGGCGCCGTTGTCGTCGCTCCGCAGGATCACCCATTCGACCAGCTTGCGGGCGAGCGGATCGGAAATGCCGCGTTGGACCGCGCCGGCGTCGGCGATCTTGCCGGCGCGCACGAGGCCGATGGCCTGCTTGACGGCGTCGATGTCCGCCGCCGGGGTCGACACCGTTGCGGCCGTGGCGAGCGGAATGCCCGGCGGGGCGGCGGGCGGCGCATAGGCCACAGTCATCATCGGCGCCGCTGCTTCGGCGCGCAACGGTGCCGGGCCCGGCGCGGCCGATGCGACAGTCGGCGCCGTGAATCTCGGGCGCGAACGGGGCAGCGGCACATGCGCCGCGGTCCCGGACGCAATGATGGGCTTGCTGGGCTTCGCGGCCGGCGTGGCGGCGGATTTGGTCCCGGCCTTCGCGTCGGCCTTGGTGTCAGCCTTCGTGTCGGCCTTGGGCGTCGGCTTGGTGGCGGGTTTGGCGGTGGACGCGAGGTCCGGTTTGGTGTCGGTCGCGGCAGCCACCGGCACGATCAGCGTGAGGGCGGCCACGATTGCGCACCAGCTCGACGTGCGGTTTCCCCCGATCACCGACCAACATCCTCCAATGATTCGCTCCGTTAAACCTATTGCGTTGATACAATTGACAAAACCCTAATCCGGCCCAATCGTGGCGATGTTGAGACGCGCAGCGCATCGCCTTGCGGGGCGGCTCAGATCACGAAAATCGTTAGGCTGCATTGAGGGAAATCGTTAGTCTGAGGCTCGAAAAATCGTTACCGGTGAGGTGCTTCGACCACAGCCCCCGGTCCGGAGGTCACCATGGGTTCCAATCAGAATGGCAAGACGAATTTCCGCGGATCCTTCACCGCGCTGGTGACCCCCTTCAAGGACGATGCGCTCGACCAGAAGGCCTTTCGCGACCTGGTCGAGTGGCAGATCGGCGAGGGCACCAACGGGCTCGTCCCGGTCGGCACCACCGGCGAGAGCCCGACGCTGTCCCATGACGAGCACAACCAGGTGGTCGAATGGTGCATCGACCAGGCCCGCGGCCGTGTCCCGGTGATCGCGGGCGCCGGGTCGAACTCGACGCGCGAAGCGATCGAGCTGTCGCAAAATGCCGAGAAGGCCGGCGCCGACGCGGTGCTGATCGTGACGCCCTATTACAACAAGCCGACTCAAGAGGGCCTGTACCAGCACTACAAGGCGATCAACGACGCGATCGGGATTCCGATCATCATCTACAACATCCCCGGGCGCTCGGTGATCGACATGTCGGTCGACACCATGAAGCGGCTCTATGAACTGAAGAACATCGCCGGCGTGAAGGATGCGACCGCCAACATGGTGCGGGTCTCGCAGCAGCGCGCCGTGCTGGGGGAGGGGTTCAACCAGCTTTCCGGCGAGGACGCGACCGCGCTCGGCTTCATGGCGCATGGCGGCGATGGCTGCATCTCGGTCACTTCCAACGTGGCGCCCCGGCTGTGCGCGGAATTCCAGAGCGCCTGTCTGCGCGGCGACTATGCGGCGGCGCTGGTGCTGCAGGACAAGCTCATGCCGCTGCATCAAAACCTGTTCATCGAGACCAATCCGGCGCCCGCCAAATATGCGCTCTCGATTCTCGGCAAGATCGCCGACACGGTGCGCCTCCCGATGGTGCCGCTCGGCGAGAAGTCGAAGGCCGCGGTGCGCGACGCGATGGTGCATGCCGGCCTGGTGAACTGACGCCGTCACGCGTTTTTTCCTGACCGCCGCGCAGCCGCTGCTCGCGGGTTTGCGCGGCGCAACGCGAGGAGGGGCCGGTGCTTGAGGAATTCAAGAAATTCGCGATGCGCGGCAATGTCGTCGACCTTGCGGTCGGCGTGATCATCGGGGCGGCGTTCGGCGGCATCATCAACTCGGTGGTCGCCGACATCATCATGCCGATCATCAGCGCCGCGACCGGCGGGCTCGATTTCTCCAACTACTTCCTGCCGATGTCCGCCAAGGTCAACGCAACCACGCTGGTCGAGGCGAGAAAGCAGGGCGCGGTACTGGCCTGGGGCAATTTCCTGACGATCGTGTTGAACTTCCTCATCATCGCCTGGGTGCTGTTCCTGGTCGTCAAGGGCATCAACCGGCTGCATATAACCCAGCCAGCCGCGCCCGCCGAGCCCCCGAAGGACGTCCAGCTGTTGACCGAGATTCGCGACCTTCTGAAGAATCGATCGCCGGGGACGGCTGCGCAGCCCTAGTCGGCATGCCCGTCCCGGCGCTGCTGCCAGCCTTGTTCGGGCCGGCGGCGGCGACTAAACAAGTCGTTGACCCAGGAACGCATGGGCGGTTGGCGGGCGGCTCATTCGCCTGCGGTTGCAACGAGGCGCGCCGATGGCGGAGAAGAAGGAGCGGCCGCTCAAGATCGTGGCCGACAATCGCCGGGCGCGGTTCAATTACGAGATCGGCGAGGTTTTCGAGGCCGGCATCATGCTCACCGGCACCGAGGTGAAATCGCTCCGCCTGGGCAAGGCGACGATCGCGGAATCCTATGCCGACACGCGCGGCGGCGAGCTCTGGCTGGTCAACTCCAACATCCCGGAATATCAGCAGAGCCGGGCCAATCATGCGCCCAAGCGGCCGCGCAAGCTTCTGCTCCACCGCCGGCAGATCGACAAGCTCGCCGCCGGGGTCGAGCGCGAAGGCATGACGGTGGTGCCGCTGAAGATGTATTTCAACGAGAAGGGGCGCGCCAAGGTCGAGGTCGCGCTCGCGCGCGGCAAGAAGCTGCACGACAAGCGCGAGACCGAGAAGAAACGGAGCTGGGAGCGCGAGAAGGGCCGGCTCCTGCGGGCAAAGGGCTGACACGATGGCGTTGCCGACGAAGCTCGATCACTGCGTCATCCATGTCAC